>NZ_MWQG01000019.1:0-74566 GCF_002210365.1 Fibrobacter sp. UWH1 | reverse complement strand
TTTTTTGCATCCTTCAGATTCCGCTCGGATTATGCATTTGCAAATAGAATTCGGGACAGTGTTGCTATTGGCAATCGAGATTTTCTTGAGAAAACTGCAGTTTTTTACTTTGTCGGCTTCCTCTTGAAAAATCGGGTTTGAATCATCCCTACCTCTTGGAAAGTAGTTCCATCACATTGCCTGCGTCCTGTTCAACTTCTTCCCAGCTCAGGTCAATATACGGGATTCCCTCGTTCCCATACAATTCAATCAGTTCCCACTTGGAAATGCCCAAAATTTCGGCGGCACGACCATGCGAGATTGTCTCGTTCTTGATAAAGGGGTACAGCAACAAAGCGTTGCGACGGAGCTCATCGCACTTGTTTTCACACACCATGAAATTCATGATGTCTTCCGGGACTTCCATTGTTATTGTCGCCATAATCGACCTCCTTCGCTTCCCGCTAATATACATTTTTACAGCATTCCAGGGAAGGACCAACGCCATTTCGCCCTATTTTATCGAATACAAATATTTTCAACGCGAAAGCGGGATTCAACCGCTTTTGCTACACGGCAAATTGAGCGATTTCGTTTTCCTTAAGGGGACGCCCCAGCTTTTGGGAAAGTTCAATCGCTTTGTGCAAGTCAAAGTTTTTCCCGTTGGAAGGTTCTGTCAGGCGGCCATCCTTCATGGCGGATCCAAACTGATCAAAAAATTCGCTAGATTTTTTCTGAATCATTTTGTGTCTCCTCGGGAAAATACTTTTGGATGAGGCGAAGTGCCCCTTTGGTATCAATATACATATTTTGAGAGTCGATTGCTACGGCCCCCAAAGTTTTTGCATAGTGATCAACCAAGTTTGTTTTTGCCGTAAAGCGGACAAAACCTTCGTTGCCGTTTTCCATACTCAGCTTACAGGCAATTGCAAAAAGGTGTGCTCCGACGCCACGAAATTTGCCATTGGCGCCGACATTGAAGGGGCTGCCTCTACAAGGTCGATCTGCGTGAATTTCAGGTCGGGATAATGCGCCAGGGCAATAAGTCCCTGAAGTACGGAAGAGTCCTTAAGGGATAACTTTATTACCTGGAATCCGTTCTTTTGTGGGAGGCTCCAGTCAAAGCGCCAACCCGCCAGAATCAATTCTTTTGCGGTCTTTGCAGTAATCTTTTTTGTAATCTGATAATAATCCGTGGGATAAGTTTTGCCGGTTTCCGCTTCGGTTAGGCAATCTGTGATGGCATCTATAGGCACATCAACTTCGTGTTTTCTATCCATTCTTCCTCCAGTCGCTACAGGCTTGAAAAAGCGACGGCTTGATTAGTGTTCTTTTGTTCATTATTGAATTTATACAAAAATTTGGGCGGCGTCAAGGCGGGGCGCGAAAAAATTTCACTTTGCAAACTTTCAACAAACCAAACTTCATAAAGTTTTCCTCATTATTTTACAATCAAATAGTAGAAAAGAACCAAGTAACTCCCGACCGCCCGCAACAACCGCTTTCCCTCAAACACTCCTCATTTTCCACGTATTTTTAGCCGAATTTTCTATATGTTTCACCCTGTTACATATAGGATTTTTTCGTAGACAATTCGTGAATTTTTACAAGAAATAAGGAACGTAAATCCCTTGTTCTGGAAACTTTTTTAAGCTATATTCTACCATATCACAATTATCAAGGAAAAAAAATGAATAAGATTATCCTTCTGTCTGTATTTGCTGTCGCCGCAATGTTTACCGCATGTAGCGATGATTCCTCTTCTAGCGCAAGCTCCAAGGCCTGCGTTTACAAGTACAATGGTCAGGTAACAAATTGTACCGCAAATGCTGACATGATTGAAGAAATGTGTCAGGGTGACAATGCCGAACTTGTTGAAAACTGCCCGGCAGGTTATACTGTTGAATGCCCGACCGGAGACAAGATGTTCGGTACAGAATATTACTATGGTGAAGGCATGCAATGCCCGACTTTCCTTGCAAAGTAATTTTTACTTCTTAAGTAAAAATGCCCCGCACTTTTGTGCGGGGCTTTTGCCTTGAAGACAATCGCAATTTTTGAACAAAAAAATATTTGAAGGAGCTCTCATGAAGAGAATAATTTTGTTTTGTTGTTTAGCGCTTTTGCTTTGCTCTTGCGCAGGTATTAATGTTAAGAAACCCGATATTGGAAATGTAAAGAAGATTGCTATTCTTGCTGTTACTGGTAACGAGGAATTTATTGACATTGAAGAGTTTAAAGAAAAAAAGGAAACGTTGATGTCATTTGTCGGTGGCATTATCAAGGATAATGTTGAATACTTTACCGAAGAACAGGTGACCATCGTAACTCATGGTGCAAATGAATTGCATAAGGCATTAAGTAGCATCGATGGATGGACAGTCGTTCCTTTTGAAGAAACACTCAATAGCGAAGATGTGAAAGCTTTCTTTGCAAGCGATGCAATTCAAAAGACTGCTGAGGCTATTGAAAATGCCGAAAACCATCTTCACATGGACAAAATCCATAATGCCAAAAAACCGCGTTATGTTACCCCGACAGGCATGATGCCGCTTCCTTACAACTACATTGTTCCATCTGGTCATTACTATGTGAATAACACGAAGGTGGAAGATTTTATTCTAAAGCCGGTTGGCGAACTTTGTGAAAAGCTTGATGTCGATGCTATCGCTATTGCGGATTTTCAGTTTGCCTACGAAAAAGGGATGATGACCAAATTGATGAATCGCGTGACTCCGATTGTCCGTGTGGATGTGGCCTTGGTTGACAAGTCCGGTAATATGATCCTTTATTCTGATCGCGGATGGGATCAGTTTGAAGGTGATGACTATGCCCGCTATAGCAATGGTGGCGTTGACATGAAGGCCAGTGGTACCGTGGATGTGTATAGGGCTGCAGTCAACAAGGCTGTGGAAGGTTTTAAGAAAAAAGCCGCCGCAAAGATTGGTAAGTAGTTCTTTTACTTCTTAAGGAAAAATGTCCCGCACTTTGTGCGGGACTTTTTCTTTTTATGGGAAAATTACTTAAGGAAAATTTGCAAGGGCTTTTGACGAGGTCGCCTGGGTTGTAGATTTCGTCGGGGGCGGTCATCACACGAAGCTTAAGGCTTTCTGCGTTACCGACGCCGGGCAGTTCTGCAATCAGTTCTCCGAATGCACAAGTTACCTTGTCATCGGAAGCACGCTTGCATTCCAGAATATTGCACTCGCCCATGAAGGTGGCCACAAAGCGGTTCACCGGATGTTCGTAAACATCTTCGGGAGTGCCATCCTGTACGATGGCTCCCTTGTACATCACCAGCACGCGGTCGCTTACGGCGATGGCTTCGTCCTGTCATGCGTCACCATGATGAAGGTGGTGTCCGTCTTCTTCTGGACTTCCTTCAGTTCCACCTGGAGTTTCTTGCGGAGGTTTGCATCAAACGCGCTGAGGGGTTCGTCCAGCAACAGAATGTCGGGCTCGTTCACCAAGGCGCGGGCATTTCGTTTTTCAGGTCGGTGATGTTCACCATTCCCATCATGGCATTTACGCGCTTCTCGATTTCGTCCTAAGGAACCTTATGACTCTTGAGACCGAAAGCGATGTTGTTAAAAACGTTCAGATGGGGAACAGGGCGTAACTCTGGAACACCGTATTGATGGGGCGGTGTGCCGGAGACTTGCTGGAAATGACTTCACCACTGAGAATCACTTCGCCTGCGTCGGCCTTTTCGAAGCCTGCGACAATGCGAAGGAGCGTGGTCTTTCCGCAACCGGAAGGACCAAACAAAGTCACGAACTGGCCGTCCTTGATGAATACGTCAATTCCCTCGAGCACGGCCTTTTAGCCGAAGCTCTTGGAAACGTTCTTGACCTGAAGATCGAAAGATTTCATATTTAGTGGCTAGTGGTTGGTGGCTAGTGGTTAGTGATTACTGTTTACTAACCACTGTTTACTAACCACTGATTCAGCTGTGCAGGTACTCGATGATGGCGTCGTGGATGGTGGTGAACACGCTGCGCAGTTCTGCTTCGTCTTCTTCAAGCAGCGTCACGCGGAAGCCCTTGAGGTCTGTGCAGAAACTGGTGCTGGGCACCACGCAGATACCCTTTGCTCCCAACAGATAGTACACGAAGCGGTAGTCCAGATTTTCGGTCTTGGAGCACCATTCTTCAACCTTGGCCTTGATCTGCGGATTGTCGATCTTCAGGCTCTGGTGGTTGTTCAGAACACCTTCACGGAAGATGATGGTGTTGTAGAATGCACCGTAAGTGGGGTTGAAATACAGTTCCGGAATGTCGGAAAGAATTTCGTTAATAATAGCGCTACGACGGCCAATCTTTTCGTTCAGAGCCTGGCGGTGTTCCATGAAGCGAGGATCGCCCAGCACGCGAGGAATGGTCATCTGGGGAAGGGTGGTGGAGCAGACTTCAACCATCTTGGCGTTGTCAAGAGCGCGGCAGAAGGCGTCGAACTGTTCGTCCTTGTCGCGGTTGTAGTATTCAGCCCAGCCGCAACGTGCGCCCGGCCACGGATATTCCTTGGAGATACCCTTGAGAGCGATAGCCGGAACGTCGCCGATGTATTCGGCCAGAGCGTAAGCCTTTGCTCCATTGTAGGTAATCTTGTTGTAGATTTCGTCGCAGATGATGAACAGGTTGTAACGCTTTGCGATATCAACGATCTTCTGGAGAATTTCAAGAGGATAGACCATGCCAGTGGGATTGTCCGGATTCAGAATCAGGATGCCAGCGATGGAGGGGTTGTACTTCACCTTGTTTTCAAGTTCTTCCAGGTCCGGATACCAGTGGTTTTCCGGCTTCATGCTGTAGGTGATAGGAGCAGAGTGTGCATGTGCTGCTTCTGCAGAGCTGTGGGTGCTGTATGCAGGAGACGGTCCAATGATACGGGTGGTCATGGACAGGAGGCTGTACAATGTGGCGATTGCATCACCGAGGCCGTTGAAGAACAGGATGTCGTCAACGGTAATCTGGGCGCCGCCCAGTTTGTTGGTTTCCTTCACGATGAATTCGCGGGTTTCCAGCATACCCTTGGACGGGCAGTAACCATAGGAACGGTTTTCCTTGGAAAGGTCAACAACGATGTCCTTGATCCATTCAGGGACTTCACACTTCTTTTCGATGGGGTCGCCAATATTTTCCCAATGAATCTTGGACATACCCAGCGTTTTCAGGAGGTTCGCCTTCTTAACGATCTCACGAATTTCGTAAGACAGTTCCTTGGCACCTTCGGTAAGCAAACGCTTTCTCATTTTATACTCCTGTATCGTATTGAAAATTCAAATAATTTACCGCTTAATAATAGATAAAAAATGATTTTGAATTTTCCTTGTTTGTTGTTTTTGGTTTAAAATTGGCTAAAATAAAAAGGGCTGTCCTTGCGGGACTGCCCTTTGAATTCCTTTTTGTCTGATTCGCTTGTTGGTTGCGTATAGACCCTTTACAATTCTTGAACAGTCGCGTATGATTCAACACAGGCTCGTGCTTCCGCCGCGCCTGCCGCAATTGCTGCTGCGATGATGTTCTGTTCAAAGATCTTGTTCATGTCCTAAAATATACTTCTGGATTTTATGTAAGTCAAGGCATAAAAAGTCTTTTTTTGGGGAAAATTGGACTCCAAATTAAGATTTTTCCCGATTTGGAGCCTGTGTTTTTTAGTTTGTATGAGATGTTTTTGAGAGGACGCTCATTGAAATGGACTCCAAAATGGGAGTTGTTGTGAATATGGAGTCCATTGGATTCAGTTAAAGTGAATTTTATTGTTAGTTTGTGTGTAATATTGGGCTCCGAATCTGCAAAATGGGGGCGTGTGGAGCCCAAAAAATGAAAAAAGCCTGCCTATTTTTTTTACATTTTGTACATGGCTTCTGAAACTTTATATGACCCAATCCGCAAGAAGGATGTCCCGGCGACGCCCGAAGAACACGTGCGCCAGGCGACTATCCGTTATTTGCTGGACCAGGTGAAAGTTCCGGAACATTTGATTGCGGTAGAGTTTTCGTTGAATGTCGTTGATCCGAAGACGGACGACCGTGTGGACATTATGGTCCATAACTTCCGTGACGGTGCTACGATAGACAAACCTTGGCTTCTGGTGGAGTGCAAGGCTCCCGGGGAATACAACTGGCCTGCTTTACAGCAGCAGTTAAACAAGTACCTGCAGATTTTGACTCCCAATTATGTGATGCTATCCCTTGGGGATGGGGTCCGTTATTTTAAGCTAGACGGAACAACAAAACGTTTCGAAAAAATTGAGACTTTGCCAATATTCCAATAAGTGGCTGTTCTTGATTTTGATGTCACTGCACCACGGAGGTGACTTCTCCGTCGCGAAGGCGAGTGGTCATCTTGTCGCCAGCTTTTAACTGACTTGCGTTACGTATAAACTTACCTGCGGCGTCCAGAGTGAGGGAATATCCCTTGGCTAAGGTGGTTGCCGGGTCTGCCGCTTTTACACGTACTTCGGATAGAGTAAATTTGGATTTGGCGAGGTCAAGAATTTTGCGGGATCCTTGTTTTAAACCTTCTGTGTTTCGGTCCAGTCGGGCACTCTCGTCTCGAATGATGTAATTCAGGTCTCGTTTTAAATTGCTTCCGCAAACGGCTAACTTTGTTTTTTCGTTCTGAATTTTAGCTGTTACTTTTTGCTGTAGGCGGGCACCTGCATTGGCCAAGGTCTGGTTTTCCCGAAGGATTGCGTCCTTGGCGCCGATGGCTACATTTTGGGCGGCTACAAGCATTTTGTTCCAGCCATCATTGACTCGGTCAATAATGCGCTTGGCGGTATCTGTAGGCGTGATGCAGCTTTGGTAGGCCACCTCGTCCAGCAAACTTTTATCAATTTCGTGGCCGATGCCGGTGAAAACGGGAATGTGATAGTTGGCTACAGCACGGCAGAGGGCTTCGCTATCGAAGTAATTCAAGTCGGTCTTGGATCCTCCTCCACGGACGATGCAAACGACATCGAGAGAAGGCTCGCGGGCAAGTTTTTCAAGCGCAGCCAATACCGACTTTTCTGTTTCTTCTCCCTGCATCTTGGCGTAAACGGTCATGACCTTAAATGCGAAAGGGGAGTCTGATAGCTTTGATGTAAAATCCTTAAAGGCGGCTGTCTTTTCGCCGGTAATTAAACCGATGCGCATGGGCATTTCGGCAAGATTCAGACTCTTGTTTTTTTCTAGCAAGCCTTCTACGGCCAGACGTTTTAGAATGGCACTCTTTGTAAGGGCCAGTTCTCCAACGGTGTATACCGGGTCAATGTCCAGAATCTGGGCTTGTAATCTCCCGGTGGGAATATAAAGGTCTGCTTTAATCTGTAAGCTTACCTTTAATTCTTCCCGTAATTCGAAGGGTTGTTCAAAACTCTGGATCTTGGCGAGGATGTAGGCAAAACGGCTGGCAAAACAAGTCAAGTCCAGGGCGGCAACGGGCTTGACACTTCCTTCCACAAAGTCGGCGATACTGATGTAGACAATGTTGGGTTTTACCGTCATTCGGGTAATAACCCCGCGAACCCATACAGAAGGGGTTTCTTCAACCCTCTTTTTTAGGGATGTCAGGTACTGGGTAACGGTAAAGGACTTGATTTCTTGCGCCATGGGGCAGAATATAATTATTTATGCAGACCAAAATTTTATTTTTATAGAACTATGGCAAAAGTTGTATCTGCAATGGAAGCACGTCAAAATTTTGGCAACCTGTTGAACCAGGTTGCCATTAAGGACGAAGAGATTGTTATTGAACGTGCCGGTAAGCCCTTGGCTCGCCTGGTGAGTGTCGCTGCACCCGCAGCCGGCAAGCTGGACTTTCGCGATATCGGAAAACTTCCCAATCAGATTTGGGAAGAATAATCCTTTTTAGTCTGCGGCCTTGATGATCGAAATCTTCAGGGTGTCGCGCATAGAGGGGTCAGCCTTGCTCTGGGCAATAATCTTGGCTGTTTCTCCAATACCGCTTTCCTGGATCATCAGGTAATCAGAAGAAATTTCCTGTTCATCATCATCATCGCTACAACGGTACAAGTTGTCGCGGTTGATGTAGTTCAGGGATTCGCAGGGAACGAACCAGCTCACATCGGAACCAATTTCCTTCCACTGGGAGGAACTCTTTGCTTCGAAGTTGAAGTTGTTAATGTCCTTGAAGCGGAGGACGGAACCGGCAGACTTCTTAATGAGAGTCATTGGTTCATCCTTTTCGAGGTCGTAGAAGTTCATGCTCTTCAGAAGGCCGGGCTGCTGAACCATCACGAAAAGCTGCAGCACGTATTTCAGGGAATCCGATACACCGGAAAGGGCGTAGGAATTCAGACGCAGGTAGTGCAGGTAGTAGGGTCCCTTTGCAGGAACCTTCAGTTCCCCACCATAGGTGCAGCTGATGGAGGCGACCACTTTCTTGTCCTTGTTCAGGATTTCGCAGGTGGAGGGGCTGTTGAAATTGTCTTCACTGTAGTTTGCTATCCAGTGCTTTACCATCAGGGAATCGCCCTTCTCGTAATTACCAATCCAAACGAACTGTTCCTGACGCAGGTTGTAACGGTAGATTTCTGCTTCGGGGAGATCCTTGGGACGGTCCGTCTGGAAGGTTTCGCCAGGATACTTGATGGAATCCGGGTTGGCGAAGTATTCGCCCTTTTCGAGTTCGCGGGAACGGGTGGTTGTGGTAAAGAATGCGAAAGGACCGCTCCACACGCTGGAGAAAGTTTCCGGAGTAATCTTCAGAGACCAGCTTGTGGTGTCGTTGGGAATCATCATGGTGTCGATTTCGGATACGGCTTCGCTCAGCAGGGAATCGTTTTCGAAAAGTTCGCACTTGTTCAGGTTGGTTCCTTCGGTGGTCAGGTTCAGGCTGTGGCCTTCGCTGGCGGAGAAATCAATCGTGATGTTTTCGGGAGCGTCATCACCCATAAGGATGATGCCACGCAAGGTGTCGCTCATTTCCATGGAAACGGAATCGTTTTCGCCGGTGTATTTGTAATAGGATGTGTCAATCTGAACAAAAAGACGTGCCGTAGATTCGTTCGTGAATTCACCCTCGATTTCCAGGTAGTAGTGGTTGGGGGTGAATACGACAAACTGGTTGGAGTCCCTATAGGTGGAGTCCGGCTTTGTTCCCAGACTGGGTACCATGTAGTTGTCATAAATGGAATCACGATGGGCATCGTTACGAGGAATTGCCGTAAGAGCCTTCAGTGCTTCGCCGTATTCGCTTCTAATGCGGATTTTTTCGCTGGCAATGTTTGCCACGGAAGCCTTGACTCTGATGCGGCTGCCTCGGGTGAGTTCACCGATGTACAGAGGAACTTTTGTGGCGAGACTGTCGATGTAGATTTCGCTACTGTCTTTTGCATCGGCTGTATCCTTGATCAGTTCGATGTTCAAGTCCATCTTCTTGTTCAAAACGATAGTGTCACCGTAGTCGATGTCGGCTCGGGTGCTGATGGATGAACTGGAAGGTACATAACCGAATTCTTCCGGTTCTGAATTGGAACTGGAATCGTCTCCGCATGCGAAAAGGAGACAAGTGGTGCCGGCAATGGCGGCTAACTTAAGTCCTAGAGTAAAGATGTTCTTGATGCTCATAATTGTTCCCTAGTTCAAGATATAGAATTTCTGTTCGGCAGAGAATGCTTCGCCAACCACCTTAAGAACGTACTTGCCGGTGGGGAAGGCCTTTGCCTTGAATTTGATCGTGGTCTTCTTTTCGCCGTCCAGTTCGCGGGCGGCAACGGTAAGCATACGTTTGCCGAATTCGTTCAAGATTTCAATTTGAACAAACTGCGGGTAACCGACGGTCAAGTCAAAGCTGCATTCGAGAGTATAAATATCTACAACGACCTTGGTCAAGGTATAACCACCATCCATGGCGTCACCACCTACGGACTTGGTGTTGTCGAAGTAGCCGACCATCAGGGACGGAGCAAAGTTTTTGCCTGCGTTATGAGACGGAAGAACGACGTCGTTGGTGTCGACTGCGGTTAGGATCAAGGTGTACAGGTTGGAAGGATGCTTGCGCTTGAAGAATTCTGTAAGTGTAGGTGTACGGAGGAATGCACCAAGAGGAGCCTTGGGATTCAAGGTGATAATGCCAAGGAAGTCTGCATACTTGGTGTCGACACCGCCACCAGAATTCTTGCGGATGTTGAATTGACCACCGGGCTGGGGAAGGTTGGCGGGAGCGTTTTCCCAGGTAAGTTCGTAGTCGGGCCAGTCAACGCCTAGCTTCTGGTCGCCGAACTTCATGTCCTTTCCAGTTTCCTTGAGACCAAAGATGTTCAGTTGCATGGGCTTCTTGATGGAGTCCACGGTTGCTGGATCGAATTCCAACTTAAGGGCTGCGTCAAACAGAGGACCGGGCAATGCGGAAAGGTCGAACTTGAGGTAAATCTTTCCCACGGAACCGGCGGTGTTTGAAACTCGCAGTTCAGGGTCTGTGTTGTGGGGGCTATAGTTGTCGAATTCAGAAATCCAGGTGGCTGCTCCGCGACCGCTGGGGATGTTGTCTCCATCGTTGTCGAGAGTGGTGTAGCGCTTGTCGAACACGTAAACCTTTGCGGTATCGTATCCAATCTGGTAACCGTCATCGCCAGAGAAAATCACATTGTAACGTCCACTTGCCGTAAAGGAAATGTCGGTTTCGTATGCGGAACTGTCAGAGAAAATAATCTTACCCGGACCGGCGCCTTTTTTCCAGTGGACCGGCACTTCGCAAAGACCGTCGCCACGGCCGTCATCGATAATCGTGCCGGTAACGCGGATGCGGTTCGGCTGAACAATCAGCAATTCGTCGGGGATCTTGGCGATGGGTTTTTCGTTGGAACCCTGCTTAGGAGCATAGCCCACAAACACGGGCAACAATGCACCGCCGCTTTCGGTTCGGGAAAGTTCTGTGCCCAGGAGGGACTTGATTGCAGATCCCTGTCGAGATTCCTCGATAACCTTGTGGAAGGGGTTGCCTCGAGTCAATGTTTCACGGAGGCCAACAATAGAAAGGCCTGCGTTGTCATTGATGAACATGGGGCGGTCCTTGGCCTTGTCGCTATCCACCACCTGCACGCCGATTAGTTCTGCGGAACCCTTGTTGAAGTTCTGAAGGATGGTGTTACCCTTCTTGGCAGTAAGACCTAAAATCCAGATTGTACCGCCATTGTTGGTAATCTTGGGACCCTTGGTGTCGCCCATCATGGTAACCTGACGGCCCCACAACTTCTGGTTGTGGTTCAGCTGGATTGTTCCAACAGCCACGTCTTCCAGGAAGAAGTCGCCTCGGCCGTGTTCATCGGTTTCCAGAGAACGGAGCATGGTGTTCTTGATCAAAATGCTTCGGGTGGACTTCTGGATGATGCCGCTACCGAATTCAGAGAATCGTTCGATGGTCAACTCATTGAAGGCTCCGTTTTCTACGATGAACTTGCCCTTGCCGTCGATTCGACCTTCGATACCGATAATTCTGCGGATTCGGTTACGAATATAAATGTCACGGTTGATGGTCCAGCGGCCTCCCGGGGGGAAGTACAGAGTTTCTGCACCGTCATCAATGGCTTCCTGAATGGCCTTGGAGTCATCGGAACCGGTATTGGAGCGTCCACCGTAGTCGCCTGCGATGGTAATCCAGTTATCGGCCTTCTGTTCTGCGTAGTTGGGGGTTTCTGCCACGGCAACACGCATAGTCTGCTTGGGACTATGGCAGAGCTGGCGGCTTTCCTGAGTGGTAAATTCAATGATTTCGCTGTTAGACAGGGCGTCCATGACGCCTTTTTTCTTGGAGGTCAGCATGGTCTTGAAACGGCTGACCTTCATGGATCTTGCGAACAGTTCGCTTTCGTTCTTGATTGCGGTTGTGGGCTTGCCCTTCTTCTGTTCGTTGTCAAACTCCAGGGTTCCGTCTACAAGGCTCATGATGGCATAAGGGCCGTGGTTGTAGACTGCAGGAACATATCCCTTGAAACGTAGGGCTCTAATTGCCAGGTTCATGTCTTCATTTTCCAGACCGTACTTGGTCTGTCCGCCCAGGGTGACGTGTTCCATGGTGACCGTTCCCTGTTCGCCCTTGGCGTAAACGCCGACCTGGAAACCGCGGATTTCCACGTTCTTCAGGAGCAGGGGACCAACGCCTTCGCTAAAGCCCAGGTCAATACCATACACACCGGTAGAGTCGCCGGAGTAAATCTTTACATTGTTGATGGCGCCCTGGTTGGAGGCGTTGAACTGGATACCGATGGCGCCGGGGTTGCCCTTGCCGGTACGGATGGTCATATCGCGGATGGCGTTACGGATTCTGGGTTCGGGACCCATACCCGTGTTAATGGCTGCCTTGGGGAAGTCCGGATTGTCAAAGCCGTAGGTACTATCAGCTAACTGGAGAATGGTTCCGCCGATGCTCTGACCTTGAAGAATGGTTCGTCTGCTGGAATTTTCTGCCTTTTCTGTGGTGGGCCAAACCAGCTGGTCGGTAATTTTATAGATGCCATGGGGGAGATAGATGATGTAGTCTCCATCCGGATGGTCGTTCAATGCCTTCTGAATGGCTTCGGTGTCGTCGGTCTTGCCGTCTGCCTTGGCGTGATACGGATCCTTGGTGACGTTGATGACCTTGGAACCCAGGGGAAATTCCACCTGGGCAAAAATATTGCTTGCAAATAGGGCGGAAACCGCCAGAATAAACCTAAAACCTCTACACATACTTAAAACCTCGTATGTTATACAATATAACTAGAAATTTACATAAGTAAAAAAAACACCTATTTAAGGAAGGCTCAAAATGGAGCATTTCTTACCAAAAACATACAATGTTTAGGCTTTACCGGCATTTTTCGTAGACGAATGGGTTGTGGTCGCCCTGGACTTTGAAGATTCGACGGTCTCTTTCGCATTCTTTTTCTGTGACTGGGTACATTTTGTCCCAGGCTTCAAAAAGTTTGCGGTCTTGTTTAGACAAATTAATCCCATAAGTCTTTTCCATGTAGAAACTGACTCGTGCAATAATGCCTCTCGCTTCTTCTCTAGGCTGGGCTTTTTTCTCCTTGAAGTCGACGATGGTCTTGCACTTGCCGTACATGGGTTCGGGATTGTTGGTCCACTGGCTGTACATGAAGTTGTTGCGGTCCCCATTCACTTCGCCGATGGCCGGGTAGAGGTTATGAAGGTCCCCTTCCATGATCTTGAATGTGGAATCATTGGCGCTGCAGTTCTTGCGGCCCCCATCTTTCCAGCAGGGGAGAAAGTGGCCCATGTTATGGGCGGTCACGATGTGTTCCCATTCGATGGAGTGGGCGCGTTTCAGGCTTTTGCGGTTGGGGTTGTGGCGGGGCTCGAAATCGCAGGAGGAAAAGTCTACGGTTTTCTTGTCTAGGTATCGACAGCCGCAGTACAGGGTTTCCTGCAGTTCCCCATAATAGATGCGGCGCATCTGCTTGCCTGCTTCGCGGTAATTATAATGCCTGGGTTTGGCCTCCGGATCGACCTTGGCCTGGGCAATTATGGCTAGACCGCAAATTACGGCCAGCAGTATAAACGTAAAAAAATGGCGTGCTCCCGCTTTTTTTCTGGACATATAAAGAATACTCGATATAAAAAATGGATGTGCTATAAAGGTACATTAATTTTTAAATTTGGCGCATGCAAAACGCAGGTATGGAATACTTGAATTCCCGACTGATGTTCGGGATGATGCCGGGGCTCGAATCGACTCGTAGACTTTGCGAGGCCTTAGGCAACCCTCAGGAAAAGTTTAAGACAATCCATGTGGTGGGTACTAACGGCAAGGGCTCTACCAGTTTCTATCTGGCGGGAATCCTTCAGGCCCATGGCTATAGAACGGGCTTGTATACCAGCCCTCATTTGGTGAGTTTGCAGGAGCGTATTCGCATAAACGATTTGCCCATTGGTGCCGAAGATCTGGATCGCCTGCTTCTGAAGGTAAAGTCTGCTGCAGAGTCCATTAACGCCGGTGCCGCGGAAGTGGTAATCGAACCCACCTTCTTTGAAGTGCTTACGCTTGTGGCATTCCTCTATTATGCGGAACAGAAAATAGATGTTGTTGTTCTGGAAGCGGGTATGGGCGGTCGACTGGATAGCACTGCCGTTGCCGAGGGCGATATTGCCGTGGTGACCAGCATCGGTCTAGAACATACGGAGGTTCTCGGGACAACGGAATCGGCAATCTTGAAAGAAAAGATGGCTGTGCTGGGGGAGGGCGACCTTCCCGGAAAGACATTTGTAGTTGGAGGCTTGTCGCAGGAACTTTTGGCAGAGGCTCGTCTATTTGCCGAAAATCGTGGTGCCACTTTAGCCGTGCCTGAAATCCGTGGAGACATTGTGCTTCCGAATCTTGGACGTCATTATGTGGAAAATGCCAGCCTGTCGATGATGGCGGCGAAGATGTTCTGCAATTCAATGGCTGGACGCATGGCTTTTGATGATGCTCTGGCGGTACGAACCTTGGCGACCCGCAGCTGGGCTGGTCGTATGCAGACCCTGTCAGACTCAAATGGTCAGGTGCGTTTCATCTTGGATGGAGCTCACAATTCCCATGCCGTTAAACGCCTGGTGGAAACGCTGTCGCAGTATTATCCGGGGCAGAAGTTCCATTGTGTTTTTGGAGCACTGAAAGACAAGGATGTTGGTGAAATGCTGAAGCTGATGGCACCCCATGTAAGTCATTGGCATATTACCAAGACACCTTATCCTAGGTTTAGAGAACTGGATGACCTGCGTGAACTTCTTGCCGGGCTCGGTTTGAATGTGGCCAGTGAGGGCTTACTTTCTCGTGAGTTCCTGGATCAGGTGAGCGCAGCTGCTTCTGCTGATGATGCGGCTCCCGTGCTGATTACGGGGAGTCTCTACATGATTGGCGAATGTGTGCAGGCACTAAAGAATGACTGTGATGGCCTGGCGTTCTTCCGCGGTCTTGAACCTACGACCAACGAGCATCGTTAATTCTTTTATTATTTAGGTAAGCCTATGAAAAAAGCCTTGCAGATAAACTGCAAGGCTTTTGAATTTAGACTTTTAAACCTAAAGGATTAGTCCAGTTCTGCGTAGGACTTTTCTGCCAGGGCGCGAACCTTCTGCACAGTGGCTTCATCCAGCTTGTCGTTACGTTCCTTCATGGAAGCAATCAGTTCGTCAACCAGGTTTACGTCCAGGACCATCACGCCATAGACGTTGAACTTACCGTCTTCGGAAACTTCAACCTTCACATCGGTAAAGGTAGCGCCGTTCAGGTGGGTGTCGATCTTGGTCTTGGAAGTGGTCTGGAAGTGTTCCACCAGGGCTTCCTTTCCTTCGACGTCAACTTGTTCCTTGAAGTTCTTGGTGATTGCCTTGACCTGAATGTCCACAGCGCGAGCCAGGTCAACGCGGGCATTCTGGTCTGCCTTTTCGTATGCAACCTGTTCGTCAGAGGATACGCCCTTACCGAGGCCAGCAACCTTGTGTTCAGACTTGATGTACTTGGTCTTGAGGTTCTGCATTTCGGTCATGGCGCTTGCTGCTTTCTGCTGGGGAGTGCTGGAACAACCAATCAAAAGAGCTGCAACAGACAATGCGGCGACAAAAAACTTTTTCATTTTAATAATCTCCTTGCAAAAACGTGGTTTTTGACTGCGATGTCAAACTTTGTAACAAAAATATGATAATTAAATTATTCGGTCAAGATATGGCCAAAAAAAACTGCAAAGATGTGGTTCTGCACGTTCTTTTTGGGCTTTTTTGACGTATTTAGGCCTTTTAAGTGGGTTATTTACTTTTACAGTAATCCATTCAAAAACTTCGGTCCGTTGTAGGGCAGGCCTTTTTCCTTCGTGTACGCAGTAGTGGGCTTCCGGGATCGTTTTTTTTTCGCAGAAGCCCATAAGCAGAACATCAAATTCCTGCTCGGTGCGTTTTGTTTTGCTTGTGTTGCAATTGGTTTCGCTTTGACTTCCGCGGAAACGCAGCCCGTAAAAATTGGGAAGCTTTGGGGGTCAGGGAATGTTAAGGATTTTTCGCAAGTTAAACTGTCTTTAAAGCATTTGAAACCGGCAGGGTGATGTGTGACTGTGTCCTCCACCTGTTCTGGGATGGAAGTCTCAATAACAATGTAGGCTTCGGCTTTGTATCGGTAGCAGTTGATGTCTTTTTCGGGGGGGGGGGCATTTAACATCGCCAATGCAAAAAAGATTGCATAGAAACTGTAGAAAGGGTTGCTTATCTTCATTAATATATATAAGTAAAGTAATGCTGATTTGTAAAAAAATAAGAGCCATTTCCCTAAGGAAATGACTCTTGAATTTTTATGGACGCACGGGAGCACCGCGCTGCGCTCGGCTTACTTGTTGTTCAGCTTGATCAAGTTCAGGGCGGAACCGGCCTTGAACCATGCCCACTGCTGTTCGTTGTAGGTGTGGTTCAGCTGGATCTTTTCTTCAGAGCCATCCTTGTGGTGGATAGCGAGGGTCAGAGGCTTGCCCGGAGCAAACTCGGTGAGGCCGAGAATGTCGAACACGTCCTGTTCCTGAATCTTGTCGTAGTCGGCAGGATTTGCGAAGGTGAGGGCCAGCATGCCCTGCTTCTTCAGGTTGGTTTCGTGAATACGGGCGAAGCTCTTCACGATCACGGCCTTGACGCCCAGGAAGCGGGGTTCCATAGCGGCGTGTTCGCGGCTGGAGCCTTCACCGTAGTTTTCGTCACCGATAACGATGGAGCCGGTACCCTTGGCCTTGTAGACCTTGGCCAGTTCCGGAACTTCCTTGTATTCGCCGCACTGGCAGAGAACCTTGTTGGTTTCGCCATTGAAAGCGTTCACAGCGCCGATGAGCATGTTGTTGGAAATGTTTTCCAGGTGACCGCGGTAGTTGAGCCACGGACCTGCCATGGAGATGTGGTCGGTGGTGCACTTGCCCTTGGCCTTGATCAGGATCGGAGCACCCATGATGTCCTTGCCATCCCATGCTGCAAACGGAGCCAGAGCCTGGAGGCGCTTACTTTCCGGATTGATGGTCACGGTGATGGAGGAACCATCTTCTGCCGGAGCCTGGAAGCCTGCGTCCTTCACTTCGAAGCCGTTGACCGGGAGTTCGCACTTTTCAGGAGGATCCAGCTTAACAGCCTTGCCTTCCATGTTGGTGAGAGTGTCGGTCATGGGGTTGAAGCGGATGTCGCCAGAGAGGGCGGCGATCACAGCCATCAGCGGGGAAGCCACGAATGCATGAGTATTCGGGTTGCCATCGGCGCGCTTTGCAAAGTTACGGTTGAAGGAGTGAACGATGGTGTTCAGTTCCTTCTTGTCGGCACCTGCACGGTCCCAACGGCCAATGCAAGGACCGCAAGCGTTGGTCATGATCACAGCGCCGAACTGCTTGAAGATGTCGATGAGGCCATCGCGTTCAGCGGTGTAGCGAACCTGTTCGGAACCCGGGTTGATGATCAGCGGGCACTTGGGGCCGAGACCTTTGGCGAGAGCCTGCTTGATCATGCTTGCAGCCATGAAGAGGTCTTCGTAGCTGGAGTTGGTGCAGGAACCGATGAGAGCTGCGGAAACCACCGGGGTAGATTCCGGCTTGGCGACCGTAGCCTTGATGGATTCAGCCATGTCGGTAACGGCAAATGCGCGGTCCGGGCTGAAGGGGCCATTGTAATGGGGAACGAGAGTGGAAAGATCGATTTCCACAACGCGGTCAAAGTACTTTTCCGGTTCTGCTTCAACTTCCGGGTCAGCCTGGAGGTAAGAAGCGATCTTGTCGGCGGCTTCGGCAACTTCTGCACGGCCGGTGACCTTGAGGTAACGGCTCATGGAATCATCGTAGCTGAAGGTGGAGCAGGTAGCGCCCACTTCTGCACCCATGTTGGCGATGGTTGCCTTGCCGGTAGCGGAGAGGCTGCGAGCGCCTTCGCCGAAGTATTCGATAATAGCGTTGGTGCCACCCTTAACAGTAAGGATGCCTGCCAGTTTCAGGATAATGTCCTTAGCGGTGGCGAAGCCCTGGAGCTTACCGGTGAGCTTCACACCGATCATCTTCGGGTACTTCAATTCCCAGGGGAGGCCAACCATGGCGTCCACAGCGTCAGCACCGCCAACACCGATAGCCAGCATGCCGAGACCGCCTGCGTTCACAGTGTGGGAGTCGGTACCGATCATCATGCCACCGGGGAATGCGTAGTTTTCGAGAACCACCTGGTGAATGATGCCTGCGCCCGGAAGCCAGCAGTCGATGCCGTACTTTGCGGAAACGGACTGGAGGAAGTCATACACTTCCTTGCTGTCCTGCTTTGCCTTGGGAAGGTCGACTTCTACACCTTCCTTGGCGATGATCAAGTGGTCGCAATGTACAGAACTTGGAACAGCGACCTTGGATTTTCCAGCAGTTGTAAACTGGAGGAGTGCCATCTGGGCGGTTGCGTCCTGCATGGCAACGCGGTCCGGGTTAAATTCGGCAAAATCAGTACCACGAACATACTGCTTGGATTCTGCACCGTCGATCAAATGGGTGTAGAGAATCTTTTCTGCAAGGGTGAGGGGGCGGCCAAGGAACTTGCGGGCGCCGTCAACGCGGGCTGGCATCTTGGCATAGACCTTCTGGATCATGTCGAAATTGAAAAGCATAGTGTCTCCTGAAGCTATCAGCTACGAGTCTTGAGGTGTGAGCTAAATAGTCGCACCGAGGGCGCCTAACTTAAACTCATCACTCACTACTCATAACTCACTGCTATGGTGGTTTTGTGTTTAGATTTTTCGGCTAAAAATCTAGAAAAATCTTGCAAAATTTATGCCAAGCCTGCTCACGAAACTTTAGTCCAGGATGTATTCATCAAACGTGATGGCTCCACTCAACAAATCGATGCAGTCCTGTTCCATCATTTCAACGATGGTTGAGGGAGGAAGCTGGTCCGGAGTCATTTCTGGATCGGTTATGTAAATTGTATAGTCTTCGCATTGAGCGTTGAATTCTTCCTGGACTTTCTGGCAGATTTTTGTAAATGTTTCTGCGTCAATGCCGGTATAGGTGTCGGTTATGGATGCTCCATTACTGTTTATCGTCATATATGAAGTTTCCGACCGGCCGTCTGCAGTGACAATTTGCATAGTATAGGGGTCGCTGGGCGATATTTGACAGGAAATGGAATTTTCCTGAGTCGTTGAATTTCCACCATTCGGTGATGTTTCTGGCAGAGGATCGTTTGTTACTGGCACGTCATTTGTGACAGTATCGCTTGTGCTGGAACCTGCCAAGAACTCCTGCTCCCCCGCTTTGCAAAGGCTAATCTGGACTTGAATAATTTGATTCATATCCATGGATGTATTTGCACTGGAGTAGATCTGGACATGGTTGTCTTCGCAATCAATATTTGCCTTTCCAGATTTAATCATGGCTTCATACATGGTCTTGGCTTGTTCGCACAGTGATTTCATAGTTGGCGAAGATGCTAATGAAGACTCTGTATAAGAGGTGGTTTCAAGATAGCCTGGGGTGTAGGTGGAGTGGCCGGTTGAGGTTGTTGTTTCTCTGGGTTGGCTAGTCCTTGAAACAACTGTAAAAGTATTTTCTGTAGCGTAGATGGAACAGCTGTAACTTTTATCGCCCTTCTGATTGGAGCTTGTGTACACTTCCCTGCCTGTGCTGGCAGGATCCTTGAACCAGTTTTCCTCGGTAACAGAAGAAGCTGTTGCGTTGGAAGAATTTTCTGATGTGCAGGCGCATAGAATTGCTCCCAAGGACAATGCACCAAGGAAAAAAGGACGCTTATTCATTTTCATAGAACCCCCATTGTTTTTTCGAAAAAATTTAGTATGAAATATCTTTTTATATGTTGGAACAACGGCTGATTGCGTTTTGAATTACGTAATCAAAAATATCTTTAAAAGGTCCATTGACTGCTCCGCTATTGTTTAGCTTTACGTAGTTCCTGGTGCATTCAATGTCTGCATCTTGGTTATCCTTTTTGACGGATAAACAAAGTGCCTCCATGACGTCTTCTGAGGATGGATCCGCTTCAACGTAAACAGTGGTACTGGCTGTTGGGTACTTTATTATCGTTTGGACAGTCGTTGTTACATGAAAACCCGAAGAATTTGTTGTTGAAACTTCGTATACAGCATTTTCGCTTGCGTAAATGCTGCATTCAATGCCGTTAAGTCGGTCTCCGTTCTTGTTTGAATAAACCTCTTCGCCTGCATTTGCTGGATTGGATACCCAACTTTCGGTAGACGGTCCGCTTGAATTATCTGAACAGGCACAGATTAAGGAAATAATGAATATTCCTAAACAAGAAAAATTTGCTTTGAAAATCACAGTCGTATCCTCCATACGTACGGGAAATATAATATTTTATTAGTGTACGGAGAAAATTTTCAAAACGTCTAGACTCCAGATTTTACGCGGTCTAGACTTTTATTTTGCCGTTGCAAGCCCCCTCCCTAGAAATTTGGGTGCTACGATGTGCAAGGTGGATGCTGCAGCATGCGTTCCCAGTACCGTTCAAGGCTGCGCTGCACAAGGGTCAGGAGAAGGTTCGCGATGATGACTGTATGGACCTTTATACCGCCTTTCTTCTTTCCAATTTTCGGGTCCCTGCCGACACCCCTGAAAACCAGGTTGGAGAACAGCGTCACCGTTGTGGAATCGATGATTTTGAGCCGTCCCAGCCATCCGGGCAGCCCGTTGAGGCGGCTTCTTCGTCTGAGGAGCCTGCCATTTTTATTTTTGGCTATATTTTTTACCGGACACTAATAACAATAATTAAGCTAGATTGGTATGATAAAGGATGAAGGATTTTGCAAATGAACTGTTTGTTTAAAAGTAAACGAACCTTGAGTGCTGCCCTTTGTGGACTGGCTTTTTTGACCGGCTGCTCGGATGTCAATCTCGATGCCAATGAAAATGTGATTGTCGAAGAGCTTTCTTCATCTTCGCATAAACAAAATACTGGTTCTTCCGGGCAAATTGAAGCTGAATCTTCTTCCGAATTAAATGAGGCGGAATCGTCTTCCTCAGAAAAAAGTAAGATCGAATCTTCTACCGATTCAATTCCGGAGACGATTGGAACGTCATCATCATCTGAAATTTCTTTACAGGATTATAGTTCTAGTTCAAATGACGTGGTTTCTTCGTCATCAAGGGAACTTGTTGCGGAAAAACTTTATGATATGGAAGTCCGTTCCTATCAATATGAATTTGGTGGTCTTGATTTTCTTCAGTTAAGAATTGTAAATAATGAAGAATTTATATTGGATAGTGTTGAGTTGAGATTGTATGCAAAAGCAAAACCTGAAGAGATTAAAGTTGTAGCGGGTGTTGACGATAAAATTGGTTCATGCCCTTTGCTTGTAGATGCTGATATTTGCCAAGCCTATGATGAAAACGGATTTAATCAACCTTGCTTAGGAAAGAATGGCGAATATGCAGATGTTTCTATGAGAGGTGCGATGCGTGAAGTTGTTCCTCTTCCTTTAACGAATTCTTATGATCCTGTAACAGGAGAGTCCGTTTGGGTCATAACAGTACCTTTAGCTTCTGCGGTGATAAATTCGAAATCTTCGATGAGACTTGATGTTGGCTTTTCTTATGGTATTTATGCGAATGATTGGTGTGAAACGTTAAGACAACCTGCAAAGAAACGTTTCTTGATTCCCAATGAAAAGGACTGGTCGTGGATGCCCCATTCTGCTGATGTAGATGGAATTGATTATGTGGGAATGCCGCAAGAAGATAAGGATTATGGAGACGTTGCTGATGTTCCTATAAATCCGTATGTTGCAGTGTATCGCAACGGCGTGAGAATTTGGGGTAATCCACCGAAACTTTAAAAAATGAAAATCCGATTTCGCGACGAACGAAACCGGATTTTTTAATGGATTGGTTTTGCGAGATTATTCGCCGAGACAAGCGTCCATGGCGGCGATGACCTTCTTCTTTTCCATGTGCTGGCCGATGAAGACCAGGCGGACAATGCGGTCGCCGTACTTTTCGTCCCAGACCTTCAACAGGTCCGGATTTTCCTTGAGGATTCGTTTCTGTTCGGCTTCGGGTTCAGAGGCGAACCAGGGGCCGAAATTCTGGGCAGAGGCTTGCTTGCCGGCCTGTTCGAACAGATAGCTTGTATCGCGCTCGTCTTCGAACCACAGGAGACCCTTGGTGCGGATGATGCTGTTGGGATAGTTATCCAGGAACACTTCGAAACGTTCGCGGATCAGCGGACGACGGCGTTCATACACGAAGGTAGAAATGCCGTATTCATCGCCATGGGGATGATCCTTGTCGTGGTGATGACCGCAGTGGCAGACGCCGTGTTCGTGGTCGCAGTGGCTGTGGTCTTCGTCATGGTCATGATGATGTTCATGTTCGTCATCATCGTCATCATCATGGTGGTGATGGCAGACGCCATGTTCATGGTCGCAGTCGCTATGGTCTTCGTCGTGGTCGTGATGGTGATGATCGTCGTGATCGTCATCGTCTTCGTCGATGTCTTCTTCGTCTACGGACTTACCCAGTTCCTTAGCCCAGGCAGCAGAATTTGCCACCTTTTCAAAGTCAAACTGCTTGGTGTCCAGAATGTCAGACATTTCAACCTTACCGAAGTTGGTCTCGATCATCTTGGCTTCGGGCTGGAGGGCGCGAACCACTGCCTTCACCTTTTCGAGATCGTTCTTGGAAAGCTGATCCACCTTGTTCATGATGATGGTATTGCAGAATTCGATCTGCTGGATCAGAAGGTTTGCGATGTCGGTTTCTTCAAGATCCTTCTGAAGGAGCTTCTGGCCACCGCCAAATTCGTCGGCCAGACGGCAGACGTCAACCACGGAAACCACGTTGTCCAGGTGGCAGGGGAGAGGTTCGCCCTTGGTGCTCTGGAGCTGCATGCCGGCCATGCAGATTGTCTGTGCGATAGGTACCGGTTCGCAAATACCGCTTGCTTCAATAAGAATGTAGTCGAACTTGCCTGTTTCGAGAATTTCGGCAATCTGTTCCAGCATGTCCTGCTTCAGGGAACAGCAGATGCAACCATTGGAAAGGGGAACCACGGTGCCGTCGTCGGCCTTAGTGATGTTTCCGCCCTTTTCAATCAGGGTCTGGTCGATATTCACTTCGCCAATGTCGTTAACGATAACGGCGACGTGATAGCCTTGCTGGTTGTTAAGAACGTAATTGAGAAGAGTAGTTTTTCCGGCTCCTAAGTAACCGGTGAGCACTGTAATAGGTACTGACTTTTTCATGACCGAAAATCTAGCAATTTATTCTTTTCCAGGCTAGAGCATACCGTTTAGGCTGTTTTCATTTTTGTATTTTAGGGCTATGAGCTTGAATTTTGTAATCTTTTTAAGCATAGTTCTCGTTGTTCTTCTACTCTGCATGTTCGTGGTGAATCCTATTGCCCGAAAAATTGCAGAAAAGACTCCCAACAAGTTTGACGATCTCCTTGTAGAAAAACGGTTCTTTTCTAGGGCTTTGCAGCTTGTTCCTGCAACGATTTTTAGCGCGGCCTTTGCCCGCTTTGTGGAACAGCAGTCCCTTGTGTACGATATTTGTACCCGCGTTTCTGCGGTGTGGTTTGCCCTGATTGCCTTTGCGGCGGGAAGCTCCTTCTTTGATGTGGTCGAAACCTTGAACGACCAGAACCAAAGACGAAAGAACAAATCTTTCCACGGAACATTCCAGGCGGTTAAACTGATTTTGTTCTGCGTTTGTGCCATTGTTGTCATATCGCAGGTTATTGGCAAGAGCCCCGTATTCATACTCTCCGCTATGGGTGCCGCCGCAACCATCTTGATGTTGATCTTTAGGGATTCCATTTTGGGCGTAGTTTCGGGTATCCAGATTAATTTGTCTGACTTGCTCCGCAAAGGGGATTGGATTGAGATTGAACGTCACCATACTGATGGTACAGTCATCGACATTACTCTTACCTCTGTGAAAATCAGAAACTGGGACAAGACCATTTCGGTAATTCCTGCTTATGACCTCATTACCAACAGTTTCAAGAACTGGCGCGGAATGGAAGAATCCGGTGGTCGCCGAATCAAGCGTTCACTTTTCATTGATCAGCAGAGCATTCGCTTCTTGACAGAAGAAGAAATCGAACGATTGTCTAAGATTGAAATCTTGAAACCCTACATGGATGAAAAGCGCGTAGAGTTGGCTTCGGAATTTACCGCCAAGTACGGAGAAGGTGCCGTGCCTACGGAGCTGGACATGGTGAATAGTCGTCACATGACTAACATCGGAACTTTCCGCGCCTATTGTACGGCGTACTTACGCTCTCTAAAAAATGTGGCGCAGGACATGACCTTGATGACACGCCAGCTGGCGCCAACTCCCGAAGGTCTGCCTCTGGAAATTTATGCCTTCGCTAATGTTACCCAGTGGGTGGCCTACGAAGGAATCCAGTCTGACATATTTGACCACCTGATTGCGGTGCTGCCAGAATTTGGACTTAGTTTGTTCCAATACGCAGGGTATTTGAGAAAGTAATTTATGGATTTGTTTGTAGAATAAATCTTGAAAAACGGGTGGTTTGAGGAATCTATGAAAAATATGAAGCCGAATTTTGGATTTAGTGCGATTGCAGTTGGTGCTTTTGCCATGGCTTTGGGTCTTGCCGCCTGTGGCGACGGCGAATCTTCAAACGGACCGGCTAATGATGACGACTCTTCTTCCTCCAGTGTCATCCTGAGCTCCTCCTCTAGTGTCATCCTGAGCGATAGCGAAGGATCCAGCAGCTCCAAGGCGAATTGGTCCTACCTGAACCCTGACATTGACTACGGCGAGTTTACTGATGAACGCGACGGTCAAGTTTACAAGACAGTCACCATCGGCACCCAGACCTGGATGGCCGAGAACCTGAACTACGCATACACTGGCGTGAAGTTCAACTACGAAGGTTACACTTCCGATTCCACCAGCTGGTGCTACGAAAACAAGGCTTCCAACTGCGACAAGTACGGTCGCCTTTATACCTGGAGTGCCGTGATGGATAGTGCTGCCCAGTTTAATGTAAATGCAGGAACCAAGTGTGGCTATGGCAAGACCTGCACCCCCAACAGCCCCCACCGCGGTATTTGTCCCGAAGGCTGGCATGTGCCCAACGATGCTGAATGGAATACTCTGTGGACTGTGGTAGGTGGAACCAGGATTGCCGCAGCAAAACTAAAATCTACCAGCGGCTGGTACCATAAAGGTAACGGTACTGATTCCTTCGGTTTCACTGTTCTTCCGGCAGGCCTCCGCGGCATCGATGATGGCGATTTCATGAGAGAGGAAGACATCGCGGACTTCTGGAGTTCTGGTGAGTACAAGAGCTACTCCGCGTACTCTTGGACATTCCACTGCGACTACGGCGACGTGGCCCGTATCCGCGTCGAAAAGTACGAAGGTTATTCCGTACGTTGTCTCAGGGATTCCGACGAGGGGGTCGGAGCCTCCTCGTCGAGCTCGCAGGCGAAGCCGACGAACTCTTCCTCCAGCGTCAAATATGGTTCGTTAAACGATTCTCGCGACGGTCGAACTTACAAGACCGTTTCCATCGGTACACAGACCTGGATGGCGGAGAACTTGAACTACAATACAAACAAAAGTTACTGCTATGAAAGTGAAACAAGAAATTGTTCTAAGTATGGCCGTTTATATGAATGGTCTGCTGCTATGGATGCTTGCCCTACAGGTTGGCACTTACCAAGTTACACGGAATGGGATACTCTGTGGACTGCCGTAGGTGGAATCAGTTCTGCCGGTAGGTCACTGAAATCTACCAGTGGTTGGTTTAGTGGTGGCAATGGTACCGATTCCTTCGACTTCGCGGTTCTGCCGGCAGGCTATCGCGGCGATGATGAACATTCCTACGACGAAGGCGAAAGCACAATCTTCTGGAGTTCTACTGAACTCTATAGAAACTATGCGTACGGTTGGTTCTTCAACTACAACATCGACGACGTGCCCGACGCATGGCTCAATAAGCTGAACTCCGGTGCTTACGTTCGTTGTCTCAGGGACTCTAGCGAGGGGAGCGAAACTTCCTCTTCCTCCAGCGTTGAATATGGATCGTTAACTGATTCTCGCGACGGTCAAAATTACAAGACAATAACCATCGGAACCCAGACCTGGATGGCGGAGAACTTGAACTATAACCCGGGCGATGTCTCTAGTATGGGCTCCTACGCATGGAGCGGCTGTTACGGTGACGGAGGCTACGATTATTCCAGTAATAAAAATTTGACTGCTGAAGAAATTGCTGCAAATTGTACAACATATGGTCGTCTGTATACTTGGGAAGTTGCCATGGATGAAGCTGCCTGTACTTATGGCAAAACCTGCGGAGTTTCCCTTAATCCAACAACTCCGGTTCGCGGTGTTTGCCCCCAGGGCTGGCACTTGCCGAGCTATAGGGAATTTGAAACATTGATCAATTACATTGATCCGTCATTCGGATATGGACATGCCAGTAACGTCAGTTCATCTACTGCGGGCGAGTTCTTGAAGTCCAAGTCCGGTTGGAAATTTGGAGGCAACGGAACGGATACCTATGGTTTCTCTGCGCTCCCCGGTGGCGGCAGAGAAATCGCCGGTGAATTCGACTATATCGGTTACGACGCTAACTTCTGGTCGTCGGGTGAGGACTATAGTAACAACGCCTTCTTCTTGGACCTGGACTCCGCTGAGGAGAGTGCGATACTCAACTACAGCAACAAGAACTTCGCAAAGTCGGTTCGTTGTCTCCAAGACTAGTTTCTATCTGCTTAATTCCACCACGTAGTCGGCTGCATTCACAAAGTCCTGTGCATGCTCGATAGCTACTACGGTGTGGCCCGCTTCCGTGAGGCCGCGGATCAGCTCTAGCAGGTGATTGATATCGACCTGATGGAGACCGCGGGCGGGTTCATCAAACAGGAAAAGAGTGTTAGGTGCTTTCGCACGGGCGAGAGCGATGGAAAGTCGTAAGCGGGCTCGTTCGCCACCGGACATGTGGGCCGTACTTTGCCCCAGACGGATGTAGTCGAGGCCTGTGTCTACAAGAGGTTTCAACTTATCGGCGAAAGGCTTCATGTCGTAGAAAAGCTTGTAGGCGTTCCCGATTTCCATATCCAGAATGTCGGCGATGGATTTGCTCTTGAAACGGATGTCTAGGACTTCATCCTTGAAACGTCTGCCCAGACAAACGGGGCATTCGTTTTCTTCATAGCCGGAGGGGTCCAGGATGACGCCTTCTCCCTTGCAGTTTTCGCAGCGTCCGCCAGCAGCGTGGGTGGCGAATTTGGCGGCGTTGTAACCACGGACTTTGCTTTCGGGCATTTTTGCGAAAAGGTCCCGCAAAAGGTTGCTCATGTTGGTGGCGCTTAATACCGTACTGCGACGGTTTCCATGAAAATCGCCTGTAGAAAGTATGGATAGGGCATCGATTCCCAAGGGGGCGAATTCGCCGACTTCTGCGCGAGGTGCCAGATTCTTGAACATGAGGGTAGACTTACCGCTACCGCTCTGGCCTGTGATCACGCTGAACTTCTTTAAAGGGAAATCTGCCGAAACGGATTTCATATCGAAGAGGGCAAAATCGCGAACGAGAATGGATGCTCCTGGATTCTGCTCCTTCGAACCTAATTCAACTAGGGGACTAAAGTCCCTAGTTTCATATATCGCCTTCGGCTCAGAATGACGTTCAGTCTCGCGCCTCGTGCCTTTCAAATACTTAATCCAGTTTCCGGTGGGGGAGACGGGGTTGTTCAAAATCTCTGCGGCGGATCCCATGTGCAGCACTTCTCCGCCTTTTTCTCCTGCGCCCGGTCCCATTTCTATTATCCAGTCTGCTTTCTCGATAATGGCTGGATTGTGTTCTATAAGGACTAGAGTATTCCCGCGGGCCTGCACTTTTTTAAGGACGTTCCAGAGGGCTTCCACGTCGTTTTTGTGGAGACCACTTGCCGGTTCATCTAGCGCAATCAGCAAATTGTTTAAATGACCTGTAGAAAGGCTTGCCAAACGGAGACGCTGGATTTCGCCTCCGGAAAGGGTGGTGCCTGCGCGGCCCGGAGTCAAGTAACCGATGCCAAGTTCGTTGATGGCTTGAATTCGTTCGGACAGGGATGCCGTAAGACGGGACAAAGTTGCCTGCCTACTTTCTTGTATGGGACCGTCAAAAACCGCGTGGATTTTTTCTTCCAGGTTTGCGAAGGGTGTCGTCAGCAAGTCGCTCCAGCGGGTTCCCTGAACTGTGGCGTTGAGCAGACCTTTCTTGAGACGGAGACCTTTACATTCCGTGCAATCTTCGATGTTGCCGTCTTTTTCGCAGGTGCCGGTTCCACCACAGGTGGGGCAGACGGAACTTCTGCAGTAGGGGGAGAAGTCCGAGGCGTCCAAGGCGTGAAAGTCCGCAGCACCGTGTTCCTTACAGCTGGGGACTGTGCTAAATACTCGGCGATTGCCGTTTTCATCTAGTGTAACTTCGGTGTGAGTTAGCTTAAGGACTCCGTCAACGGCTTCGGCAATTCTCGTGCGGGTGTTGGAACGGACTATGATTCTGTCCACAACAATAAAGAATTCACTGGGGCAGATTGCTCGTTGATCGTCTGTTAGGTCTGCTAGAGAAATGACTTGGTCGTCAGCAACGGCACGGGTAAAACCCTGGGCCAGGAAAGCGGCTGAAAGTTTGTCTAGCGATTGGCCGCTACGTTTGCGACCGGAGGCGTCCTCACTTGCACCGGTGTCGATTCGGGCGAAAAATTGCAGTTTGGTTCCTTCGGGAAGGCTCGCAACCTGGCGGATAATGTCTTCGCGGCTAGTGCTTTCCATGGGCTTGCCGCAAACAGGGCAGGCCGGTTTGGCGAAAGCTGCGAATAGAGTTCGCAAACTGCTGTCGCATTCAGAAATGCTTAAGGCGTAGGACTTGGCGCTGGCTTCTCCGTGGCTTGGGCCAATGGCAAGGCTAGCGGGCAGACCGTCAGCACTGTCAAGGGGTATAACCTTACGACCGCCCAGCATTTCGGCTGCGTAGGGCGATAGGGTTTCTAGATACCTGCGCTTGGATTCTCCGTGTAATGTATCAAGGACCAGGGTCGACTTTCCACACCCCGAAGGTCCGCAGACAACCGTAATCTTCCCCAAGGGGAATTGGACATCCACATTCCTTAGGTTGTGGAGTCTGCATCCACGAAGTGTTATAAAGTCAGACGTACTGAACCCTATTCCTTAATGGTAAAGCGGAGTTCGCCAAAGGGGGTGCAGAAGTCCAGATTTTCCAATCCGTTTTCTTCGATGCCGTTAAACATGCGGTAGCCTCCACCGATGGAAACTTCCAACATCTTTGTTACACGATAGTTGAAATGAACGGCCATGTCGGCTACAAAGAAGTAATCTTCGGAAGAAAAATTGTTGTCGCCATTTTCGATGACATTGATGGCGCCGCCACCCACTTCGATGGGAACGGAAATGCTGAATGCTTCATTGATGCGCACCGGGAACAGTTCGATGAAGGCTCCAAAGGAATTGTAGTCCAACATCTGCTTCTGGGGCACATTATAATTGCGAATGTCGCTGATGAGGAAGTTGGCGAAAAGGCCGGAGGCCAGCAGGTTGTTCCACTGGATACCGATTCGCAGATTGGCGAAGATGGCACCGTCGTCAGCAACCAGGGAATTACCTCCACCGATGCCAAGGAAGGCCTTCCAACCGTCATTCACCTTTTCTTCGGGGGTGAACTTGACTGATTGCAGTTCGGCGTTGGCGGTGGATGCCAAACCCATGAGGGCAAGGCCCGTAATCAAAATCTTCTTGAAAATCATAGACGATCCTCCGTTGTAAGTCCGTGCCCTTCGGCTGTAATTCCATCCCAGTTCCAGGTACGGTTTGCGGCTTCGGGCCAGTTGCAAATGGTCCATACCAGACTGTTGCCGCACAAGATGATAATCCAGATTCCGAAAACGAGGAAAAGCACCAGGGGAATAAAAGCTAAGGACCCATAGAAAATAGACATTCTTGTGACCAGTGCGGTCTGGATGAGCACCAAAATCTTCACATAGGCGATAATGCAGATCCAGGCCAGCAGGGATACTCCGATAGAGGTCAATATCAGTTGCTTCTTGGTGTAGGATCGCTTTTCTGCGGGCCGGGCCGGCAAGGCGTACAATACCATGAAAATCATCAAGATTACAGCAAACTGGAAAGAAGAGAACCAGAATGCATTAATGAGGGTCTTGATGACAGAGGGCGGGAAATGCAAACCATCTACCACGATCAGGGAAAGGGCTTCCTGCAGCTGGTTTACAAGACCTGCGTAAATGCCGATGATGCCTGCATATACCAGCAACAAGGGGATGGCGATACGGATCTGCTTGTGGAGGGGGCGAGAAGTCTTGTTTTCCCAAACGACGTTAAAATTGGATTCCAGACTTCCGAAAGACAGAATGAAGGTGACGAAAAGACCCAATGCGCCGATGAAGCCCAGTCGACCGATAGGTACGTGTTCTGCATTCTGCACGATGGCTACCAGGGGTTCTGTGGGCCAGTCCAAATCAAGAATGTCAAAGAGGTGGGGGAGGTAATCAGAGAAGAAACTACCAAAGCCGGCAGAAATAGTTATGGAAGTCAGCAGGATCAGCATGGGGACCACAGCCAAGAAACTGGTGTAGGTCAAGGCTGCTGCACGGGTAAGACCATGGAAATACAGGAAAGACTTGCCAGCGATTACTGCAATCTTTATAGGGGTCGGAGAAACGGCGGCCAATGCGTCGAATATTCGTTCCCAGGAAAAATTTTTAAACCATTCGGGCATAGTGGGGGCAAATTTAAAAAATTATTGCCTGTCCGAAAGTGCGTTGGTCAATGCCTTTACCAAATCAGCGGTGTTGATTGGTTTTGCGACATGCCCATTCATACCGATATTCAGTGCTTTCTGACGATCTTCGTCAAAGGCGTTTGCTGTCATGGCCACAATGGGAATTTTTCGCTTGTTTTTATTCTTGAATTGCCTAATATGTCGAGTGGCTTCATACCCATCCATAATCGGCATTTGAATGTCCATGAGAACTATGTCATAATAATTGTAATCCTGGGCCTCTATCATCTTGATACAGGATTGCCCGTCGGCTGCTCGTTCTATGGTGAATCCTAGTTCTTCAAGGAGTGCTTCTGCAATTTCTGCGTTTAGGTCGTTATCTTCTACGAGGAGAATTCGCTTCCCCTGGAAGGATTTGGATTCCGAGGTTGATTCTTCGTGGACTTTCCCGTTGGCGTTCTCGTTTACCTGTTTTGCGGCGTAAATTTGTTCGGCCGTGGGGAGACGCAGGTAAAGAACGATGGTTATCTTCGTTCCTTTGCCGACTTTACTCTGAATGTCTATGGTGCCGTTCATTAAATCGATCAGGCGCTTGACAATGGGCATGCCAAGACCACTTCCGCTAATCTTGCTCTCCGTGGAATTTTTTTCTCGAGAGAATTCCTCGAAGATGTGGGGGAGGTAATCCTTGTTGATGCCGATGCCTGAATCTTCTGCGATGGCTGTATACATGGTGTAGCCGGGTCGGTCGCATTTAGATTCTGTCAGGGATAGGTGAACAAAGCCGCCAGAAGGGGTGTACTTGATGGCGTTGCTTACGATATTTAACACTAGTTCTCTAATCTTCATTTCGTCGCCGATGACGTAATCGTTGATCAGGTTAGAATCGTTGCGAAAATCCAGCCCTTTTTCGTGTGCGAGATCGGTGAATACGGCATCGGTAACATTCTGGAAATTCTTTACATAGATGATGTCTTCTTCAAGAGTCATCTTACCGCTTTCGATGCGGGCCATTTCAAGAACATTGTTGATTAGGGAAAGGAGAAATTTGCTGGAGGCCTGAAGCTTGTTTAGATAGTCTGCGATTTTTTCTGGATTGCCTAAATTCTTTTGCATCAGGTTGGCAAAGCCGATGATGGCGTTCATGGGTGTACGAATGTCGTGGCTCATGCTAAAGAGGAAGCTGCTTTTTGCCTTGTTAGCAAAAATCTGCATCTGCAGTTCTCTTTTGCGGACTGCTGCAAGGGAATGCATGTATAACAGGAAAAGTAGTGTTGCTAAAATCAGGAACGATGTGAGAAGGGATCCCCTCATTGCCTTTAGGGTGTTCCAACCACCTATAGGTTCCAAGGTAATGTGCCAGGTATCGTTAAGAATGTCAAATGATAGCTGAACATCCTTACCAATCTTTCCGTTGTTGAAATTGGTCAGGATAAATCCATTTTTATCTAGAACTGCAGTGGAGTCCGGTTCCTTCCATACGGCAAAATTGTAATTAGAAAAATGGAGATTGTTTGATATCTGGTTCAGAAGTAAACCTTTGTCCAGAACGACAATGGAAAATCCAATGAAATCTTCGTTGATAAAGGCAGGATTTCGTAGGATAAAGCCTTCGCCGCCTTCTATCAGGTTGTGGGGGCCGGCAATGGTTGCCTTGCGGTCTTCTAGGGCTTTTTGTGACTTTAATCCCTGAACGGGATCTTCTAACATATTGAAATTCGCCGTAGCAGAATCCACTTCGTCGGGGAATGCATACTTGATGATTCCCTTGGGTGCAAAGTACATGCTACCGATGGCCAGATTGTCGCGGGTCAGTTCTAGGCAGATTTCGTTAAAGTCTTTAAGGAATACGTCCCCATAAACTTTGTGGAGGTCAATCAACAACTTGGTCGTTTCAAAACTCTTGTTGAGCTCGCTCTGGATGCTGGCCACAATCTCTTCTGCGTGGGCCTTGGCTTCTGTCTTGATTTGTTTTTCTACGGAGAAATAGGTGGAAATGATGAATATCGATTCCAGTACAATGCAAATGAAAACTAGGGGCAGATAAACATGAATCTTGTCGGATCTTGAATTTTTGTTAGATGGTTGTATCATGGACTCCTTCTCTAGTTTTGGTTACCGAGAATTCTCGTAAGTTCCTGCAATAGCATTTTGACATTGATTGGCTTGGATAGGTGGCCGTTCATGCCTGCCATAAATGCGGCTCGTTTATCTTCTTCGAATGCGTTAGCTGTGAGGGCAATAATTGGAATTGTCGCTTTCTTGGTGTCGCTCAGACTGCGGATAATGCGAGTTGCTTCATAACCGTTAATTTTGGGCATCTGGATGTCCATAAGGATTATGTTGTAGTAATTGTCGCTTGCCTTGCTTAACAGTTCTGCACAACAATGCCCGTCTACGGCGCGATCTACAGCGAATCCCACCTCCGTCAGAAGTGTTGTGGTGATTTCTGCATTTAGATCGTTGTCTTCGGCCAGAAGAACTCTATAACCCTTGAAGGATTCCTGACTGAATTTTTTATTTGCATGAACTAGCAAATCCTCTTCGCGTGCAATCTTGTGGGGAACCGTAACAATGAATGTGGTTCCGATTCCCTTTTCGCTATGGACTTCTATGGTTCCGTTCATCAGATCCACAAGTCTCTTGACGATTGACATGCCAAGACCTGAACCTTCAATCCTATTTCCGATAGAGGTATTTTCTCGAGCGAATTCTTCAAATACATGGGGGAGGAATTCCTTGGACATACCACAACCGGTGTCGGTAATTGTGGTTTGATAGAGACACCATCCCTCGGTATTGTAGGGCAGTTCCTTCAAGTTCATATGGACACTGCCACCGTAGGTGGTGTATTTGTAGGCGTTGGAAAGAATGTTCAGGAATATTTCACGCATTTTGATAGTGTCACACAACACGTTGTGGTGCTGGACTTCTATGGTTCGGGTGAACTTGATTCCCTTGTTCTTCATCATTTCCTGAAAAACGGAAAATAAGGTGTCGTTAAACTGTTCCGTACTCCAGGCGTTTTCTTCAATTTTTTCGGCGCCCTTTTCAATGCGAGCCATTTCCAACACGTTGTTAATGATGGACAGGAGTGTTGTACTGGAGTCTTGGATTTTCTTGAGGTAATTGTTTCGTTTCTCTGGATCTTCCTGGTATTTTTGCAGAAGGTCTGTGAAGCCTATGATGGCATTCATGGGGGTTCGAATGTCATGGCTCATGTTGAACAGGAACGTTGTTTTGGCGTTATTCGCTTCTTCTGCCTGTTTGCGAGAAAATTCCAGTTTTTTGTTCAGCCTTTCTTTTTCAAGTGCATCTTTTTTGGTGTGGTAGATGTTTCTGTTAAGAAGAATTATGATGAGCAACATAATTCCAAGGAAAATTGAACCGATGGAAATAATGCGGCTTTTTACAAAATCAATGAATGTGACGTTGTAGAATTCGTCCATGTATTTGTAGGCTGTATTGATGCCAAAATCTCGGCCGGTCAACTTTAGACCTCGGTTCAGTAGGAGGAGCAGGCCCACATTCCCCTTCTTGACGCCCAGGTAGCTGTTGCCGGAGGCGTTCAATTGCATCAATGAGAGGTTGTTGAATTCGCTGTTGCTGCGAATCAAATTTACGCGAAGGCCGTTGATGATGGTGACCGCGTTTTCGTTCTTGACTGCATAAAGAGCATCTTCGATTGAATTCTTGTAAAGAATTTCTGCGTCGGGGTAGTTTCTCTTGACGAATTTTTCTTGCAGTTCGTTGTTCTTGTTGATTGCAAAAAGTTTGATCTTTTCTTGACTTAAGTTACCCTGGTAGACAAGGTCTAACCCTGTTGAAACCACTGCGGTGGTAGTGTTCATTCCACTTCTGTCAATATCCCAGATTTGCCCTCCGATGGGGAAAATTGCGTCAATTTGATTTTCGGTCAGGGCGTCGATCATTGGCTGGAAACTGTAGAACGACTGGTAGGATACGACGAGCGAATCCCTTAGTTTTAGATGGTCGAGAGCGGCGTCCATAACTTCGGTGATCAGCCCGTAGGCGTTTCCGTCCTTATCGCTCTTGCTGTAGGGGAGGTAGTCTCCTAGATATCCGATGCGCAGTGTGTCATGGGTAGAAACCCACTGCAACTCTTCTTCAGAAAGTTGGCTATTGGCCATGGTGGCCCCATAGCTTTTGTACTGCAGACTTTGAAGAAAATAGGGGTTCATCTCTTGCAAAATTTCAAGAGATCGATTTAAGTCGGTCAAGAGGTCCTTGCGCTTCTTGGCAACGGCCAGGTAGAATGGTTCTTCACCCACTTTGGCTACGGGCGAGTAACCAACGGTGGTGTTGATGTTGTTGTCTGTTGCTACAATGCCGTCTAGTTTACCGTTGGTGAAATCTTCGTCTCGTCCGCGGAATCCGTCATAGTAGATGTAGTCTAGGCTTGCCTGGTTTTCTTCGGCCCATTGGATCAGGTGCGTGGTCATGCGGTTGTTGTTGATACAACCGATTTTTTTCCCGATAAAGGTCGTGATGTCGGAAACGTCCATGGTCCGCTTTTTGTCGTGCTGATACAGGTAGTATCTGTCGGTTCCCATGGCATGAATGGGAAACAGCATCTTGGAGCTACGTTCCTTGGTGTACGAAACTCCGGCAAGGACGTCGATGTCGCCGTTTTCAAGTTTTTCTAATAGGTCGACCCATTGGCCGTACTCGTAAGAGAACTGCCAACCGCTGTAGTCTGCGATTTTTAGAAGGTATTCGTAGGCGTAACCTCTTTTGGGCTCATCGTCGCTCATTCCCTCTTGGAACATATCGCTATGGTACCAGCCGACCTTGACGATTTTTTCCGCGGAATCGGCGACGGCCGGGCTACTGGCGAACATCACGACGAATGTTGCCACGAGTAATAAGAGTCTTACAATAGACAGGGGCTCAACTTTACTACGAATCATACCAAACCTTTACAGCTTGGTTTGAAATATAGAATAGAAATCTTATTTAAATATTACTAAAGCCCTTTTAGAAAGGTCTGCTGACTAATTTTTCAAGATGATCTTGAGAGTCTCCATCAGCTTTTCCACGTTGATGGGCTTTGCCACATGTCCGTTCATTCCTGCGTCAAAGGCCTTCTTGCGGTCTTCGTCAAAGGCATTCGCCGTCATGGCGACAATAGGAATAGTTGACTTCTCGGAATCGGCTAGACTTCTAATTTGTCTGGAAGCTTCGTAACCGTCCATAATGGGCATCTGGATGTCCATCAGGATCAGCTTGAAAGTGTTTGCCGGAACTTCGTTGATTTTATCGACAGCTTCTTTACCGTTGTTCACTACGGTCACTTCAAAGCCGGCTTCGGTAAGCAGCGTAGAAGCGATTTCCTGGTTAAGCGGGTTGTCTTCTGCCAGTAAGATGGGTGCTCCCTCGAAGTCGTATCCGTTGACAGTTTTATTCTTGGCAGTTCCGGCCGGTCTGGTCAATACATCGCGCAGTTCCGACATGAATAGCGGCTTAGAACAGAACGCGGTTACGCCAGCCTTAAGCGCTTCTTCTTCAATTTCGCTCCAGTCATATGCGGTAAGGATAATAATCTGTTTTCCTTCTCCGATAATCTTGCGGATTCGGCGTACGGTTTCAATGCCGTTCATGTCTGGCATCTGCCAGTCAATAATGAACGTGTAGAAGTCTTCTCCCTGATCCACTGCGTCTTGGGTTCTAAGGACAGCTTCTCTTCCGGATATTGTCCATTCCGGGCGCATGCCGATAGTTCTCAACATCTTGCTTACACTTAGGCAGGTGTTGGAATCGTCATCGACAATCAGGGCTCTCAAGCCCATAAGCTGAGATACGGAAACGTTTCTTGTGGGACCCTTACACAGTTTAAATTCCAGGGAGACGATAAATTCTGTGCCTTTACCTTCTGCAGAAACGATTTCGATGTTTCCGTTCATCATATTGACGATGTTCTTGGTAATGGCCATACCCAGGCCAGTTCCCTGGATGCCGGAAACAGTGGAGGATTCTTCTCTGGAGAAAGCATCAAAAATATGCTTCTGGAATTCTTCGCTAATACCGATACCGTTGTCCTTGACGCTGAACTCGTATCGGGCGTAATCCTTAGTGGTGCAAGGCTTTTCAAGAACCCTCAGGCTAATTGTGCCTCCGTTATGGGTGAACTTGATTGCATTGCTCAGAAGGTTTAACAAGACCTGGTTTAGACGGAGTTTGTCTACAATGACGTCTTCGTTGACTACGTCCATGGCGTCGATAAACAGCTCCTGCTGTTTGCGGATGATGTTTGCCTGTACGATCGTCTTGATGTCGTGGAGCAGGTCAGGCAGATGACATTCGCGTTCTTCCAACTTGACCTTCCCGCTTTCGATGCGGCGCATGTCAAGAACGTCGTTAATCAGGGACAGGAGATGTTCACTGGAGGTGGTAATCTTTCCGAGGTAGTCAGAAAGTTTTTCCTTGTCGTCCATGTGAGTGGCGGCGAGTGTCGTGAAACCGATAATGGCATTCATGGGGGTGCGGATATCGTGGCTCATGTTGTTCAGGAAGAACGTCTTGGCCTTGTTTGCCTGTTCCGCCTGTTCAAGAGCTTCCTGCAGGTTCTGTTCCGTCTTTTTCTGACGGTTGATTTCCTGTGAAATGTAGAGTACGTGCGTCGGCTCGCCCTTTTCGTTGCGACGGGCTACAATGATGCTGACTCCGCACCAACCTTGAATTTTACCGACGTACTCTTCATAAATGGAATCTGAATTTGCCAGTTTGTTTTTCCAGCTGGCGATATTGTTGAATTCTCGTATAATAGGCTTGAACTTGTCCTGAATCATGTTCTCAGCCATCAGGTTCAATGCCTGCTGGGCGTCATTTCTTAAATGTCCGACGGCTTTTTCAATGGATTCGAATGTATGTAGAATGGTGAAGGTATTTTGGGGAATGTTGACCAGGAATACACTATGGTACAAGTCGCTAATGGAGTTAATCACGTCCAACTGCATACTGAGTCGTTCGTTTTGTTCCTTTTCCCTGGCGGTTTCCCTCTTGATTCGTCTGTAGCGGTTGATGATGAATGCGGATGTCAATACGAAAAATGCGGCAAGCAGCGAGAAGAAGAGCGCTGCATGGTCGGAAATTGTTTCTACTAGACTCGGCTGATACAGTTTTTCTGCGTACTGATAGGCCAGGTTTAACGTATATTCTGCGCCTGTCAATGCAACTCCTCGATTCAATATCTTCAGGAAAGGTTCGTTTCCGTTGGCAACGCCGAAATACTTGTCGTCGGGGATGTTTAGCAACTTAACCGACAGGTTAGAATATTGGCGGTTCTTTAGTAGGTGGATGGATCGGAGATTTCCTAGAATTGTTGCATTGACCTGGCCTTTCTGTACGGCGTTAAGGCACTCCTGGATTGAATTGTAATAAACGATTTTTGCATTGGGGAAGTTGTCCTGGATGTTGTAATCCATGACCCTGTTGTTCTTGTTGACTGCAAAACTGGAAACCGTATTCTTGTTGAAGACGTTCTTGTAGACTAGGTTCAATTCGGATCGTATGACTGGGGCTGATTCTCGGATTCCCGCCTGTTCTGCCCTATATAGACTGCCTCCTGCAGGGAAGGCTACGTCCTGTTCGCCCTTGACAAGGGCGGAAATCATTTCATCGTAGGAATCGTATCCCTTATACTTGAGTAATAATTTTTTCGAAGTGATGTGACCTGCCATTTCAGGGAATATTTCGCTCACGATGCCTGAGGGCTTGTCGCTGCTTGCTACGATGCGGTCTGAGAGGTTTTGTTCCGCGTTTTTGTCGTTATCCCTGTCGTCGCTGTAGGGGAGCATGTTGCGGAGATAGCCGATCCTGATGGTGTCGTGGTTTGCAAGCCAAATCTTTTCTGGCAATGTCAATGTTTTTGAGGCGGCACCGGCGCGCATGTACTTGTCGTACAGTTTGGCCATGATAATCGGGTCGTCGGTCATTAACTGTCCGATGGCCCGGTTTAACTCACCAAATAGGTCGGGGCGTTTCTTGGTAACGCACAGATAAAAATTTGTATTTCCCATTCTCAAGAAAGTTTCTGTACCTTCCTGAACACTGGATCCTGCGTTTTCAACGATGGCGGCGTCAATGGAATTTGTGCTCAGGGCCTGGTCTCGGGAACTAATGTCATCGAATACGATAATGTTGGCTTTGACATGTCTGGATTGCAGAAGCGTAATGAGTGCCAGTTCCATTGCTCCGCGGAGTGTCCCGATTTTCTTGTCCTGGAGGGAGGTCGGATCCTCGTGAATAGACGTGTTGTTGGATTTCTTGATCAAATGGTAGATGTCGCGGCCCATGGGAGCTTGAGGGAAGAACATTTTGGCCTCTCGTTCCGGGGTGCGGGCGAGACCTGCAAACAGGTCTATTTCGCCGTCAATGAATTTCTGATAGAGTTCTTCATAGGGTCCGTAGACATACTCGTAACGCCAGCCAGAGTACTGGGCGATGCGTTGGTAATATTCGTAACCGAAGCCATACAGCGGAGATCCCTGTCCGCCTTCCTGAAAACTTTCGTTCTGATAGTATCCTACACGGACAGTCTTTGGCTTCTTGTCTCCACGATTGTGGACATTTTTAGGCCCAGGTTGGGCGTTTGCTGTGTAGGCGAAAGCCAGAATAATTGCGAAAAAATATGAGAAAAATCTTTTCATAGGGCACTCTAGAGTCTATTCAATCATAAATGATAGTTTTTTGTAAGAAAAAATGAAAAATGTTAAACGATTTTATCATTCCATATCGGGGTATTTTTTAATGGGATGTTGACAGAATGTCAATAAAAATATCTTACAAAAGTGTAACTGTGGACAATTTTAGTATATATTTGTCTACAGTTTTAAGATAGGTGTGGTGTGTATGCGCAATATTTCAAAGGCATTACTTATTGGGTCAGCTCTTTTGAGCATGAATAGTTTGGTTTTCGCTGCTCCCAAGCAGATGGAAAATTTGACTCGCGGTCTTGTTGCTGCGAATGTGGGTAAGGGTATGCTGGTAAGCTGGCGCTTACTAGGCTCTGATGATCCGCAAACGGAGTTTAATCTTTATAGGGATGGTACAAAGATTGCGTCCATCAAGGGAACCGATGGCACAAACTATCTGGATGCAGAAGGTAAGACTTCTTCCGGATATCAGGTGACTGCTGTCTTGAATGGTAAGGAAAGTGCCAAATCTGGATTATCTGTAGTTTTGGGCCAGACCGTTTCTAATAGCGGTAAGTCTTTCCCCTACAAGACCATTAAACTTGAAGTTCCCGCAAAGCAGACCATGCCTGATGGTGAAATCTGCACATATACTCCTAACGACATGAGCGCTGCTGACCTGGATGGTGACGGCGAACTTGAATTGATTTTGAAGTGGGATCCGTCCAATGCCCACGATAACTCCCAGGGTGGTTACACAGGCACCGTATTCATTGATGCCTATAAGTTGGATGGAACCCGTTTGTGGCGTATCGACATGGGCAAGAATATCCGTGCTGGCGCCCATTATACCCAGTTCCAGGTCTATGACTACGATGGTGACGGCAAGGCCGAAATGATCGTGAAGACTGCCGACGGAACCATTGACGGTACGGGCAAGGCCATTGGCGACAAGTCCAAGGATTACCGTAATTCCGGTGGAACTGTTCTTGATGGCCCCGAATACCTGACAGTCTTCCGTGGTGTAGATGGTGCCGCCATCACTACCATTGATTTTGTTCCCAGCCGTAACATCAACCAGCACGTGAAGGGTGTGGACAAGAAGGGCTACTGGGGCGATAACTACGGTAACCGTTGCGAACGCTATATTGCCGCCACTGCCTACCTGGACGGCGTTCATCCCAGTGCGATCTTTATCCGCGGCTACTATAGCTCCTCCTACATTGTTGCCTACGATTTTGACGGCAAGACTTTGAAACAGCGCTGGTATCACAAATCGGAAGATCCTGGCCAGGGTTTCTATGCCCAGGGCAACCACAATATTGTTACCGGCGATATCGATGGCGATGGCTACGATGAAATTGTTTTCGGTGGTGCCGCTTTGAACCACGACGGTTCTCTCCGCTATTCCACTCAGTTGGGTCATGGGGATGCAGGTCATTTGTCTGACTTGGATCCGGATCTTCCTGGCCTGGAATTCTTTGATGTGCATGAACATACTGATGCCAAGTATACCGATGAAGTTCGCGCACCCGATGGAACCATTATTTGGGGTACTCCGCAGCCGGGTAAGGATAATGGTCGCGGCATGGCTGCTGACATTGATTCTACTCATCGTGGCTTCGAAGTGTGGTCCAGCTATAGCGGCGGCATGCATGATATCAAGGGCAAGTCCATGGGCTCTCCTGCGGTTTCCACTAACTTCCGTATTTACTTTGATGGTGACTTGCAGGACGAACTTCTTGATGGCGCTTATGTAACGAAGTTTAACATCACTAAGAGAGAATCTGAAACTTATTTCGATGGCTCGAAGGCTCTTGGCGCAACAGGTTGTAACGGCACCAAGAACACTCCCAGTCTGGTGGCAGATCTCTTTGGTGACTGGCGCGAAGAACTGGTGGTTCGTAATTCCGAAGACCCGTCCGTTCTCTACATCATCGGCACTCCGGTGACCTCACCTTATCGTGTGTACACCTTGATGCATGATCCGGTTTATCGTACAGCTATTGCTTGGCAGAATACTGCCTACAATCAGCCGCCTCACCTGGGTTATTACCTGCCGGATGCTGTCAAGAAATTAACTGCTCCTGAAATTCAGATTGTGGGCGAACCCATTGTTTCTGTTCCTGATGAAACCGATGAATATCCGGTTATTAAGGATGGAACGTCTGCGCTGGAAATCTGCAAACCTGTAGAAGGTGTTGGCTTTGAATGTCAGACGGATAATGCAGGCTTTGAACAGGATGGCTTCTACAATTTTGATAACAGCATTGGCAGTTATGGCGTGTGGGAAATCTACTCTCCCCAGGATGTAAAGACTACCTTGACCATTCGATTTGCCAATGGTGGAAATTCCAATCGTAACATGACTCTTACTGTAAATGGCAAGTCTGCAGGTACCGTGGAATTTGTTCCCGGTGGTTGGACAACCTACACGGAAGTAACTGTAAATGTAGCGCTCAAGGCCGGTAAGAATACTCTGAAATTGTCTTCTACCACTTCTGATGGTGGTCCCAATGTGGATACCTTTACCTTTGGTATGGATGGCATTGAACTCTATAATAACCAGAAAGTTCCTGAGCCGACGGATCCTGAAAATTCGGGTACTGTTCTTGCTCCCGTTCCCTTTGCTGCTGGCGTGAATGCCTATAATCCCAATACAGGTATCTTGCGCACCAATCTTTCTGGTTATGCAGAAGTTCGCATTTACGATATGCGCGGCCAGATTGTGGGTAGCATGGATGCTAAGGTTCCTGCAGGTCAGTCTGTGCTGAATATCGATCGAGATTTGCTGCCTAAGGGCAATTACGTTGTGAAGGTTATGTTGAACGGCAAGACTATTGCTAAGTCCAGTTTCTCCTTGAAGTAGTAGTGTTATGGGTATGAAGTTCTTTTCTGGTAAGTTTTGGCAGGGCGCCGTCGTGGCTTCTATGTTAGCGGCTCCTGCCGCTTTGGCTCAGGTTGTTATCTATATGTGTGGAGACTCCACCATGCAGGACTGGGCTAGTGGTTACTGCCCCAAGCAGGGCCAGGGGCAGGATTTCCATTATTGGTTTGATTCTGGCTTGGCTACCGTGGTTAATCGCGGTCAGGGCGGTATGGCGGCCGATGGCTATTACGAACTTTTCTGGAAGAGCGATTGTACTCAGGGCAACTGCATTGTGAGCAAGCTGAAGGCTGGCGACTATGCGGTAATTCAGTTCGGTATCAATGATGTGAGCAAGAGTGACGAAGCTAAGTTTACCGTAGCTATGGCCACCATGGCAAAGGAAGCTCGTGCAAAGGGGGCTTATCCCATTATCATGAGCCCTATTCGTCGACTCTATTACGATTCTCCGACGCAGATCCATAACAGCTACCGCGGTTATCCTGCTCGTGCCAAGGCCATTGCCGATAGCCTTGATATTCCATTTATCGACATGAGTGAACTGGTGGCAAACTACATGATTTCTGTGGGTGAATATTACGCCCAGCAGTTTATCTTCAACTACGCCACTTCTGCTGAATACAGCAATTTGAAGTCTGACCAGACTGATGCCGTTCATCTGCAGATGAATGGAGCCAATGCCTTTGGCCGTATTATTACCGAACAGATGCGTGCTCATTCCGACCCTGTGGTAAAGAAGTTGGGCAATTACATGGCTCCTATGTACCAGGTGGACGTGAAGGTTTCTCCGGAAGGTGCTGCTGAAGCAACATCTATTGGTGCCTATTATCCCGAAGGTATGACTGTCATGTTGAAGACCATTCCCAAGAGCGGCAAGAAATTCCTGGGCTGGTATGATGGTAATGGAAATAAGGTTAGCGGTAATGCCATTTCTACCGTTAAATCTCAGTACATCTATACTTTCAAGATGGGCAATAAGTCTACCCAGTATACAGCCGTTTATGAAGGTGGTTCTGCCGTAAAGTATGAGGGTGACGGAAAGGCTTTGACTAGCTTCCCCACAACAACTCCTACGAGTCTTGATGATGTGACTTTTGAACCGTTCACTCCCATCGGCGGAAGCGATACTAATGGAGTGGCTGTAAATAAGGACATCAAGAAATATTTTGATGCCTTTAAGCCGGATACAGGTGTTGGTTTCTCTGAAGACAACTGGGCCCATACGGGTGAAGGCTTCTTTAACTTTGCCAACGAGAAGAATTCCTTTGGTACCTATAGAATGCGTTTCCCGGGGGCAGGCTATGTGACTCTTGCCGTGCGTTATGCTAATGGCGGAACTTCTGACCGTATGTTTAACGCTTATCTGGATCATGACTACTACCTGAATGCTCCTCCAACTGGTGGCTGGGACAAGTGGGATACCGCATATGTTGTTATGGATGCACCCCTTGGTGAAGCCGATTTGAAGTTTATCAGCTTGACATCTGATGGTGCTCCCAATATTGACGCCTTCGGTTTCAGCATTGATGATGTTTGTCGAGTTTCTGATACAGCATGTGTTGCAGAAGTCATTGCCAAGGAACAGGCTGAAAAGGATTCCATTGCCGCTGCAGATTCCCTGAAGAACGATTCCTCTATTGGATTTGTGAATGCCTCCCTGAATCTTCCGCAGATGGGCGAAGCCTCGGTTAGCGTTTTCGATATGCATGGTAAGCTTGTTGCCAAGAAGCAGATGGTTGTGGGCAACAAAATTTCTTCTGCTGAATTTGACGGAATGGTAAAAACTTCTGGCCTTTACCATGTGGTTATCCGCAAGGGTTCCCAGCTTATTCATCAGACTATGGCAAAGACAAAGTAGGGGTGGCAAAATGAATAAACTTTTGAAGTATTTTTCCGCTGCTGCTCTTTTTACAAGTGTTGCCGTTAGCGATACGACGAGTTTTACCATTCACGTGATTGGAGACTCCACGGTTTGCGATTACAAGGAAAATGCTTATCCGCAGACCGGTTGGGGCCAGGTTCTGGCTCCCTTCTTTGATCAGTCCCGTGTAAAGGTGATTAACTACGCCATTGGTGGTCGTAGTTCCAAATCCTTTATTAACGATGGTCGTCTAAATTCAGTTTTGGCTGCGACACAACCAGGTGATTACATCTTTGTTCAGATGGGAACCAATGATCGTGACTACTCCAAGGCGGATCGCTACGTTCCCATTGATTCCAGTGCTTATTGGTTCCAGAAATATGTTGACGGGGCTAAAAGCAAGGGTGCTCACATTGTTCTTATGAGCCCCCTGATGCTGAATACTTACCCTCGTAACGTATTCGATAATAATCTTACGGATGCTGCCCACAAGAATAAGGAATATCCTGTAAAGGATAAGATTAAGGAAGTCGCCCAGAAGAATGGTGTTCCCTTTGTTGACCTTACCACAAAGACTTATAATCTGTATACGCAGCTAAGCTCCGCCTACATTTCCCGTTACGTTTTCAAGATGTTCCTGCCAGGAGAATACCCCAATTATCCCAATGGCGTTACCAATGACGGTACCACCCATTTCCAGGAATCCGGTTCTGTAGTTCATGCGCAGCTTATCATGGATGGTCTTCGTGAAAACTCGAATAGTTCTTCTGTAAATGCTTCTGAAAAGGCCGCCTTGACTACTTTGGTGGGCGCAATTGCTCCGACCTACAAGTTGACCGTAAAGGCCAATGTTTCAGGCAGTGGCCTTATTACCCATAACCAGAATTTGCCTGGTGGCGCCGCCTTGAATCTTCATGTTTCTCCGGGAAGTTTCGGCAAGAAATTCCAGTACTGGGCTGATGATGATTGCAATAAGGTAACTGCTGATTCCAACTATTACAAGGTCAAAATGCCCTACCGCGATATCACCTTTACCGCGATGTTCGAAGGTGGTGCAAACTGCGTCACGACGGCTCACGGCGAAGAAAATATTCCTGTGCCGGGATCCAGTGCTAGCGAGGGGCCGAGCGTTTCTTCTAGTAGTGAAATAATCAAGTTTGAAATTCTTGAAGGCTCAAAAGAATGGCCTAGCGTAAGCGACTTGTCTTATCCCAACGTAGGGGAGGATGTTCAGGGTTGGACTGAAGCAAACCATGTAGGCTTTAGTGGAAAGGGCTTCTTCAACTTTGACAATGCTACGGGCCGTTACGCTACCTACAAGATGACTTCTTATCAGTCTGCCTCCAATGCAAGAATGTTTATTCGTTACTGCAATGGTAAAACCACTACAAGTAAGATGAGTGTTCAGGTGGATGCTAAAACGTACGAAGTGGAATTTCCGCCTAATGCAAACTGGGATACCTGGGATACGGTCTATGTAGATGACGTGTGGCTGGATGCTTGCGATTTCGATCTGAAGTTTACGTCTTTAACTTCTGACGGCGGCCCCAATATTGATATGGTTGGCTTTGACATCAAGGACGTTTACCGTATTGGTGCAGAACCAGCTCCTGAATGCTCCAGTAGTTCCGATCAGTCCAGCAGTTCTGTCTGTGCCGAAGGCGATGAAGATTGCAATGTATCCATTCGTCGAACTGTCCGCCAGAATGTTCAGATAAATGGCCGCACCGAACAGGTGAATCTGCTTGGTCGTACTGTCAGATCCAAGGCTTCTCACGGCGTATACCTTAACAAGAAAGCTAAGTAATTCTTAGTTGTGATTTGGAACAACCGTAGTGCTTGTTGCGCTACGGTTATTCTAAACTGTAGACGTTTTTAATGTTTAAACTGTAGACTTCGATCGTCATTTTTGTATATTGTAAATTATGGTGAATCTTTTTGAATACTTGAACTATCGCGATTTCCTGAAGGATGCCTACGAAGAACGGCATGCGGCTGAATGGCGTTTCAGCCACCGTTTTATCGCAGAGAAGGCCGGAATCGATGGCTCCATGTTCAATAAGATTCTTCAGGGCAAACGCAACTTGACTCCGCGTCTGGTTCAAGTTTTTGCAGACCTGTTCTGCAATGACGGTCGCGAAAAACAGTATTTCGCGGACATGGTCTCTTTCAATCAGGCCAAAAACCATTCCGAAAGTCGCCAGTACCTCGAAAAGTTGGTGGCCACCAAGGAATGCAAAGTCGAAAATGTGGCCCGCGACCAGTTTGAATATTTTGATCACTGGTATCATGCGGTTATTCGCGAATTGATTACCTTCTACCCTTATGTGGGGGATGATGCGGCCTTGGGCCTCATGGTCCGTCCGCCGATTTCCGCTAGTCAGGTGAAATCCTCTGTGGCCTTGCTGGAACGTCTTTCCATGATCCGCAAGAATCCGGAAACTGGTTTTTATGAACAGACCCAGGGCTTGATTTCTAGCGGAAGCGAATCCTATAGCACGGCGGTTAATTCTTACATCCAGCAGAATCTGGATGTGGCTACATCGGCTATTGACCGCTTTGAACGAGAGGAACGAAACCTCTCTACTTTGGCATTTGGTTGCGATGAAGATACCTATAAGGAATTGGTTGAAATGGTTCGCCGTTTCCGTCGCGAAGTTCTGGCCAAGGTGAATCAATGCCAGAAACCCAATCGAGTTTTCCAGTTGGGGATGCAGTTGTTCCCTTTAAGCGATCCTTATCCACCTCCCGTAAGGCGTGGACGTAAGCGTCGTATTATCGGTGAAGAAATCCGCAACGAAGTTAACGACGAAGTTGCAGGCGAACAGATGGAGGCTTCCAATGATTAAAAAGCCCTTCTGGTTGATTTTGGGTGGAGCTCTCGCTGCATTGACAACATCCTGTTCCAATGACAAGGATGAAGTTGCCGGTGGTACCGAAGCTGAATCTACAATTGCCTTGCAGATCCAATTGGCGGATGGTGCGCCTGCTGCCAAGTCCCGTATTCGCGTGTTGCCGGTAGGATATTTGTCTGACGGCTTGTCTCAGGAAGAATGGTCTGATACGGATGACCGCGGTTATGTAAAGCTAACTGTGGATCCTGGTGAATACTCTGTAGAAATCCGTGGAGAAAGTGATTCCTCTGCATTAGGTGCCGTATTTACCAAGTCCGTAGAGCTGCAGGAAGTGTCTGCTGTTGATTCCATTGCACTTGGCGCACTCACTACCATCGAGGGCTTTGTTGCACCTGGGCAAGGTCCTTCTGTCATTAGAATTCCTGGCTTGGAACGTTTTGTAGTTCCCGATAGCGCTGGACATTTTGTAATTGATTCCCTTCCTGCCGGAAATTTTGAAGTTCTTATCGAGAGCCGAAGCAACCGCGGTACAATCAAGTTGAGCGCATCTGCCGGTGAAACCGTGCCCGAAATAAACCTAGGCGCTCCCCGTGGTTTTGCTGTGGAAGATTTCGAAAGCTTTAGCGGAATTTCTGCCACGGGAGCTATTCTTGGTGATGGCTGGTGGTTTACCATGGATGCCGATGGCCAGAACTTGATGCCCCTCTGGGATGAATCCCTGACGCAGACATTCTCTGGTAATGATGGCTGTGCGTCGGGTGGTTGCGCCCGAATTTTTGGAGAAGGTAAATCCTCTCGTTCTTCGACGCACTTGGGTTTCTTGCTGGGCGGATATCGAACTGATTACGAATTGCCTGGCTTTGATTCCCTGATGTTCAGTGCCCGTGGCCATGGAACCTTGCGTGTGGCTCTTTCGGCTTATGATAGCTCTGCCAAGAGCATAGAGTTTGACGTGGATCTGTCAAAGGTTTGGCAAGGATTCGCTCTTCCTGTGGGGTCGAAGAAAGTTGCTGTAAACCGAATTGACTTTAGCGTGAATGCTAGGGATACGGTCTTCCTGGATGATGTGTTCCTGGGCGGCGTTTCTGAAGAATCCCTGAAAAAGATTTCAATGGGCGTAAGCGAGGATCGTTCAACTTATCCTGCAGACTGGAGGGATCACGCGGCCTTATTGAGGGAAGTTGTCGGCTATGCATCGGGTGTTCGTGGCGGTGAAGGCTACATCGACAGCCTGGCTGCAGATTCTATCCAGGGTGAAATTTGCCTTGTTACGACAACAGAGGATTACATCATTGTAGAAGATACCACCAATGTGGACTCTACCGGAAAGGCGGCCACTACCGCCGTAATCGCTCCCGGTTCCTTGCGGGATTGCGCCTATCGTGATGGACCGACCTGGATTCTTTTCGAGAAAAGCGGAACTTATAATTTGACGGCGGCTCTTCGAATTAAGTCCAACAAGACTTTTGATGGTCGCGGTCGAGATATCCGCATTTCTGGTATGGGAATTATGACGGAGGAATCGTCTAACCTGATTTTTGAAAATCTGACGTTCTCTGCTCCGTCGACAGTTGTTTCCGATACAGCAAATCGCAGGGCCATTTCTCTTCACAATAACACCCATCATGTGTGGATTGACCATTGCTCCTTTGAAGAATATCCCATTGTCGAAGTTGATGTGAAACGCGGTTCCCATGACGTAACTATTTCATGGTCTCGTTTTGAAAATGCAGAAACGGGTGTCCTTTTTGGCCTGACTCCGGATTTGATCGATGAATCGACTCAGACTTTGACGTTGCATCACAATTTCTTTGATAATATGAGCTGGTCTGGCGCTTTTGCAAGACGCGGTCGCCTGCATGCATTCAATAACTTCTTTAAGAACCTGGATCGCTATGCCGTAGAATGCACGGACTCCGCCAGTTGCTATATTGAAGGCAACGTGTTCAACATGGATGATCCTGTGCTCGTTTACAGTTTCTTTGATGACGAAGGCACTCCGATCGATACATCAGTTGGCTTCCCCAAGATGGTCGGTAACTGGTATACGGTTGGCGGTGATCCTCTGAAAGTCTCAGTTTCATCCCTGGAATACAAACCGGACTATGGTTATTTGGCAGAGCCTGCCGATGCGGACCTTGCCTGGACCCTCAAGGATAAAACTGGACCTCGTTAAATGAAACAAAAACTTCCTGCAATTCTGTTCCTGATATCAACCGGCTTTTCTGTGGTTGTCTACCTGAAGGTGGCTGAACTTTCCGGACATGAACTTCTTGGTGTGGTGGCGGCCATGGGCTTTTATATGGCCGTTTTTGCCGTGCTGTGTGTCCTGTTCAATACTAAGGAAAAATCTGGAGAAGAAAAGTCAACCTGGCAGGAACTGAAGGAACTGCAGGAAGCGACCCGCAAGGCCTCGGAAGAGGAATTCTCCAGAAAGTCCGCCGAAAAGAACAACGAAAACGTCAAGGACGAAAATTCCTGAATTCAATGGTTGGCATGGTTCTTGCATTAACAGGAACATGTTGTTTTTGACTATTGGAATTTTCCATTATCTGTCTGTCTTTCAAGGTTAGACGTTTTTCTATTACATTCCCTGTATAGTACGTCTTTTTTTAGAGGTCTCGTATGTCCAAACTTTCCGAATCCTTGTCTCTGGTAAAAAAAATCCTGTCTGAAGTTCGCATGTATAATCAGGCATCGGCTGTATTGAATTTTGATATGCAGACTATTTGCCCCAAGGAGGGGATGAATGCTCAAGGCGAGGTGGATGCCTTCTTGAGTAATAAGGCCTTTGTCCTTCAGAAGGATGCCGCCTATATCGAGGCTTGTCTGTACATCTATGATCATCGGGATGAACTGACTGACGAATTTGACCGCTGCCTGGCCGAAAGTCTTCATCGTGATTATGCCCGCGAAAAAAACGTGACTCCCGAAATGCAGCACGAACGTTCCCTGACGTACAACAAGGCTTATGTTAATTGGCTTGAGGCGAAAAAGTCGAAGGATTTTGGCATTTTTGCTCCAAGTCTTGCCGAGGTGCAGAAGATTCAGGTTCGTGAAGCGGACCTCAATGAAGAACGTAAGGAAACGCCCTACGATACTCTGTTCGACGGTTATGAACAGGGCTTGTCTTCTCGAGACCTGGATGATTGTTTTAACGAATGCAAGGCTCGCCTGGTGCCGCTGCTTAAGCGCATCATGAACAGCAAGAAAAAGATCCGCACGGATTTCTTGAGCCGTCCTGTAAAGGATGAGGCCCAGAAAGCTTGTACTCAGTATCTGCTGGAAACCATGGGCTTCGATTTTAACCGCGGAGCCTTTGCCACTACGGAACATCCCTTTACTACGGAAATTGGCAAGAATGATATTCGCGTGACGACCCATTATTACCCGGATATGTTCTATTCCAACATCTTCAGTATTATTCATGAAGGTGGTCATGCGCTGTTTGAACAGAACCAGCCTAAGGAAAACTATAGCCACTTTATTGAATTCAATAAGACTATGGGAATGCATGAAAGTACCAGCAGATTTTATGAGAATCGCATTGGCCGCAGCCGTGAATTCATTTCGCTGATTTACCCCAAGTGCTGTGAACTTTTCCCCAATGTTTTTGAAGGCGTTTCTGAACAGGAATTCTATGAATCCATGAATACGGTAACGCCTAGCCTGATCCGTACTGAAGCGGATGAATTTACCTACACTTTCCACATCATTATCCGTTATGAAATCGAGAAGATGATTGTGAATGGTGGTGCCGACGTGGATGTTGCCGCCTTGCCGAAATTGTGGAACGACAAGTATGCCGAATATCTGGGAATCCGTCCGGCTCATGATGCGGAGGGTATTCTTCAGGATGTTCACTGGACCAGCGGATTTGGCTATTTCCCCACGTACGCCCTGGGCAATATGTATAATGCCATGTACTATAACACCATGAATAAGCAGTTCGATATAAAGTCTGCTGTCCTTGCCGGCGATTTCAAAAAAATCAACGGGTGGATGACCGAAAACGTGTGGGCACGCGCCGATAGGGAGTCGCCAAAGACCTGGATTAAGAACATTACGGGCCGTGATTTTACTCCCACGGATTTCCTGGACTATCTGGAAAGCAAATACAGCGAGATTTATGAACTGTAATTTTGGTACAATTTGTATCAAATGCGTTTTTGAAATGTGATGTGTATCAAAAAATGCTCAAACAGCTAGTACAGTTGTTTGAGTTTGCTTTTTGATAACCCGTGCGAAATTTTCTTTGTACGTTTATCTTTTTGTTAGGATGATTGGGATTCACCCTAGTGTATGAGGATGTTATGAAGAAGATTATCGCATTGGGTCTTATGACCGCAGGTCTTGCCACTATGGCATTTGGCGCAAATCGCGTCGGTCCCGTTTCTCAGTATGGTCAGCTTCAGGCTGGCAAGAACGCCGCAGGCAAGGGCCGTATTTACGGTAGCTGCCCGGCTTACAGCACCAGCGGCAACGAAGTCGCTGTTCAGGGTATGAGCCTTTTCTGGTCCATGACGAAAACTGCCGGTATTAATTTCTGGAACGGAGACGTCATCAAGGGCCTGGTGGATAAGCACAAGATCCAGCTGATTCGTGCTCCCATGGGTGTTGATGGCTCCTGGGAAGATGATGTTGGCAACTACTACACCAATGCCATGCACGAAACCGCCATGAATGCCGTTGTCCAGGCTGCTATCGATAACGATATCTACGTGCTTATCGACTATCATTCCCATTGCGCCGAAAAGAATACTGCAGGTGCAACTCAGTTCTTTGGCAAGATGGCTCAGAAGTGGGGCAAGTACGACAACGTAATCTTCGAAATTTATAACGAACCCAAGCATGGTGATTGCAACGAAGAAAATCCTTGGTACGATGCTGCAGAAGCAAAGAATTACTGGAAATCTAACATCTATCCCTATGCAAATGCCGTCATTTCTGAGATTCGTAAATATTCCGACAACCTGGTTGTTGTTGGTACGCCATATTACGATCAGTACGTAGATGCTGCGGCCGTTCAGCCTATTAACGACAAGAATGTTGCCTATACATTTCATTATTACGCAGGTGAAGAAGTCCAGAATTCCGAATGGACTCACAAGGTGGATGTACTTGGCAAGAATCCCGAAAATATGATGAACAAGGGTTACTCTGTGTTCGTTACGGAATGGGGTAACTCTGGTCCCAGTGGCGATGGCGGCTTTACTAAAAGCTACAGTACTACCTGGTACAATTGGATGAAGACCAACCAGCTCTCCGGTGCCAACTGGTCTGTGTCCAACAAGGCTGAAACGGCTTCCTACTTCACTACCGGTGTTTCTGCAAGTACTCCTTCTAGCCAGTGGAGCTATACCGAAAGCGGTAGCTGGACAAACGAGAACGTATTTGCTGCATTGCCGGCAACTTATAAGGCTTGCGACGGTTCTTCTGCTCCGTCTTCTGATAGCCAGCAGCAGAACGCCTCTTCTTCTAGCCAGCAGCAGATTGCCAGCTCCAGCAGCCAGCAGCAGATCGCAAGTTCTAGTGCTCAGCAGCAGGCTCAGTCAAGCAGCGCTCAACAGCAGGTCGCAAACTCCAGCGCCCAGCAGCAGATTACTTCCAGTGCTAGCCAGACTGTTACCGGCGGCGCAAATGTTTCCGGTAGCCTGAATCAGACTGTGGCTCAGGGCGGTACCTTTAACACCATTACCATTACTGGCGTGAGCAGCTTCAATCGCGATACTTACTCAGCTTACTTCCTCCAGGTCAAACAGGAAGGGGATAAGGTGACTATCAGTACCCAGGGTGGTGCAATCGATCAGTATTTGAATACGGGTGATTACTCGGATACCTTTACCGTTAACGGTGAAAAGCTGACCTTGAACGTGAAGGTCGTTGCCGCCGGTACAGAAATCGCTTCCAGTGATTCCCAGGCTCCGGCAAGCTCTGCTACAGCGGCCCTGGCTGCTGTCCAGAAGTCCTATATCACCGTGGCTGTGGCTGGCCGCATGCTGAACATCGCTGGCGTAACCTCCGCCGATGTGGATTTGTTTGACCTGCAAGGTCGTCCCATGGTCCGCCTGAAGAATGTGGTTGGTTCTGCTGACTTGTCCGCAGTTCCCAGTGGCAACTACATTGTCAGAGTCCGTTCCGGTGCGGTGAACATGACCCGAAAGGTGAACCTCCGATAATACGATTTGCTAAAATGGCGCCCGAAAGGGCGCTTTTTTGCTTTTAGGTGGTGTATTGAAAATCCCTAGGAACGTCTAATTTTTCGTAACTTGTTGAAAGTCAATGGATTACGAAAGCGATAGGCGAAATGAAGCAAAAAACGGCAAAAATCTTTAAAAAACGGCCTTAAAATACTATTTTTACGTCCGTAAACTCAAAGGAGCTACTAATGCTTAAATCTACTCTGCAGCAGACCGATCCGGCAATCTTCGACATCATCAAGGAAGAAGCCGAACGTCAGGAATATGGCATCGAACTGATCGCCTCCGAAAACTACACCTCCAAGGCCGTCATGGAAGCTATGGGTTCCGTGCTGACCAACAAGTACAGCGAAGGCTACGTTGGCAAGCGCTACTACGGTGGTAACGAAGTGATCGACAAGATGGAAGCCCTGGCAATCGAACGTTGCAAGCAGCTCTTTGGTTGTGACCACGCAAACATCCAGCCCCTTTCCGGTTCTCCTGCAAACGCCGCTGTCTACATGGGCGTTCTCAAGCCGGGTGACAAGGTTCTCGGCCTCAAGCTGGACCACGGTGGACACCTTTCTCACGGCCATCCGGTGAACTTCTCCGGTATGCTCTACAACTTCGTCCAGTACGAAGTGGATAAGGAAACTGGCCGCATCGACATGGACAAGGTCCGTGAAATCGCTCTTAAGGAAAAGCCCCGCATGATCCTCGCTGGCTTCTCCGCTTACAGCCGCAACCTTGACTGGATGAAGTTCAAGGAAATCGCCGACGAAGTTGGCGCTCTCACCATGGCTGACATTTCTCACGTTGCTGGCCTCATCGCTGGTAAGGCAATCGAATCTCCGGTTCCCTACTTCGATATCGTCACCACCACCACCCATAAGACTCTCCGCGGTCCCCGTTCTGCAATCATCATGTGCAAGGACAAGATGATCAAGAAGATCGTCAAGGGTGAAGAAAAGGAAGTCTCCCTGCCCAAGGCAATCGACGCAGGTCTGTTCCCGGGTATGCAGGGTGGTCCCCATGACCACATCAACGCTGGTAAGGCTGTTGCCTTCCTGGAAGCTCTCCAGCCGGAATTCCAGACCTATGCCCAGAACATCATCAAGAACGCAAAGGCTATGGCCGACGAACTGATGAAGCTCGGTTACAAGATCATTTCCGACGGTACCGACAACCACCTCATGGTTGTGGACATGACTTCCAAGGGTATCGGTGGTAAGGATGCCGAAATCGCAATGGAAAAGGTTGGCATCTCCTGCAGCCGTTCTACCATTCCGTTCGACACTCGCAAGCCCATGGATCCGTCCGGCGTACGTCTTGGCACCGCTGCCATCACTACCCGTGGCTTCGACGAAAACGATTCCCGCCTGGTAGCTCAGATCATCGACCGTTGCATCCAGAACAAGGACAACGAAGAAGGCCTGAAGGCTATCCGTCAGGAAATCATCGACCTCTGCAAGAAGCACCCGCTTTACGCATAAGCGCTTCGCGCTTTTGAAAAGACCTCAAGTCGTCTATGAGCGGCTTGGGGTCTTTTTTCTATATTCTGAACATGGACGCAATCAAGCTTGAAAACGTTTCCTTTCGCTATCCGAGGGCGGCTGTAGAGGCTCTTTCCCAGGTGAATCTTCAAATTCCCCAGGGGAGTTTCTTTGCGTTGCTGGGCCCCAATGGGGCGGGGAAGACGACCTTGTTGCGATTGCTTTGCGGTCGTTTCGCGTCTTATGAGGGAACCTTGAATATTGCGGAAGGATTCCGCGGGCCTAACGGCTTTCTTGACCCCAAGTCCTATGGAATTCTCCTTGAAAATCCTGGCGTCTACCCGAAACTTTCCGTTGAAGAATATGTGAAGTATTTTGCGGGCATGTACGGCTGTGGCGAATGCGGAACCCGTTTGCAATCCCTTGCCAGGGACTTGGAGTTGCCTGCCTTGTCGACGAAACTTTCCGCTCTTTCCTTGGGGAACCGTCAGAAGGTTCAAATCCTGCGAGCCTTGATTCATAATCCAAAGTTATTGATTCTTGATGAACCTGTAGCTAATCTGGACCCAATGTCCCGCGAAACGGTTTGGCGCCTTATTGCGGATTGGCGTAAACGGGATGGTGGCACCGCCATTGTGTGTTCCCATATCCTTGCCGAAATGGATCAGGAAGCTACAGATTATGCCATTGTGAACCATGGCAAGATTCTGAAGGCGGGGGCGGCTCCTTCTAATGCGCACTCTCCTTTGCAAAAGGGCAAAAATTTTGACTTGTCCTTTGAACAGGATGTTTCCCAGGAGCTGATTCAGCGTGCTTTAGAAAGCGCTGGCCTTCCTTCGGTTTCTATAAGGTATGCGGGATCCTCTCTTGCGGATATCTATAAAGAGAACGTCTAATCCCGAATATAAGTTTTGACTTTAGAACGTGTGGGATAGGTCGAAGGCGAATCTGCTCCAGGCGAATCCTTCTGCACTCCAATCGGTCAAATTTTTCTTGAAGGCGTAATCAAGTCGGAAAGTCAGGAATTGCCAACTATAGCGAATTCCGAGGCCAAGGCTTTCATTTCGGGCTGATGTGTAGATGTCGTCTTCATCGTCGGTTACTTTAGCCCAGTCGTAGAATTGTACGAGTTGCCAGTGTCTCCATCCTTTCCAGGGGAACATCCAGCGGATTTCTTCGTTGAATCTGAAGTAGGTGGGGGTAAGGCCCGTGTTGATGATTGTGTCTGCCTTGATGGAAGATTCTTGCCCTGTGTAGATGATAGAATCTCGGCTGGCAAAAATATGTCTGAATTTATAACCGCGAACGGATCGGGAACCGCCCTGGTAGAAAATGCGTGCGTCTTCTTCCAGGGCCTTTGCGAAGAAGCGGCCCGTACTTCCACTAATTGCTCCGAAAAATGTCCAGAATAGGGGGAGGTAGGCGTTTGCTGTTATTTCGCCGTAGGTGTAGGGATCGCCTCTCATGTTGAATGATTTCAGATCGCCGTCCCAGTTCGTTCCTGCGCCGAATGTGGGGGCAAGGCGGATTCCCTTGGTGGGGTTGAAATAGTCGTTGGTAAAGTCAAATGTAAGGGCAATTTCACCCTTTAGCTTAAGCAACTTATCTTTATTTTGCGTTTCTAGCAAAGAGTCCTGTGAACTTGAGAGGCTTGCTGTATCGCTGATGTCTGCGGCGCCTGAATTCTCCTTGCTTACGACAAGTACGGTATCCTTGGCTTTGGAAACGTATCGGGTATCGATCGTGCCGCGGAATCTAATATGGTTGGTAATGCCGAAGGTAATGTCTCCTCGGTTGATGATTTCGTAGCGTTCTTCGTATCGGTCATCGTAGGCGGGCTGCGTGATTTTTTCGTGGTTTAATGTCAGTCGGTTGTCGAAACGGATTGCTGTGGGAATAAAGCTTACGGATGTTCCGAAAAGTAGCGGGTTTGCGTAACCGATGGAGGCTTCCTGCTTGTGTTGTGCAATTTGAACACTTGATGAAAATTCGTGGAAGTGACCGAAGAAGTTTTTGTGACGAGCGTAGGCCAAGGCTCCGAATCCGTAGATTTCTTCATAGAAAAATCCGTAACGAGTTTCGCCGGGTACACGCTCCGTTACGTTTAGATATACGTCAGACAGACCGTCTTCGCGGAGGGTGTCGCTCATTTTTACCTGAGTGAACAACTGGGTCGAGAACAGTTTCGACTTGAATGAATTGTACTGGTTTCCGTCAATCAGTTCGCCTTGTTCGATTTTCCATAGGCTTGAAAGCCAGGCGGTATCCGTAAGTCCTGCTTCCGTTGGCCCCTGCAGTTTTTTGTCGGCGGAACGGAAGCTGGTGCTGATCATGTTTCCCATCAGGACTTTGGCACCTGGGGTAATTGTAATCTCGACAAATATCTTCTTGTGTAGGGAATCCAACATTTCAATGGAAGAAAGATAGGCGTGAAGATAGCCTTCCTTGCGGTATACGCGCTGGATTTCCTGCAGGTCTTCCGAGATGTCTTCCTGGTTGTAATAGTTTTCCTTTGAAATGTTCAATTTGCTTTCGTCAATTTCCAATTTTGCTTCTTCGGGAACGATGATTTTTGCACCGCTAAATTTGTAACGTTCGCCGTCTCGGATGTGGATGATATAACCTCTCTGGACAATACCTTCCGAGGTTGTGTCCTTGCGGATGTTGAGTGCCATGTCAAGGCTGTAGTAACCTCTAGAGTAATAGAGAGCCTTGATGTTCTCTATAGAAAGTCTCATGAGGAAGTCTTGCTTTGTGGTGTCCATCTGGCCGAACTCTTCGGGAACGTCGAGCTGTTCTTCTAACTGGTAATTAGTGAACGCCTTGTTTCCGGAGATTTGTACAAACCAGGGATGCTTTACATCGTCTGCTGCCCATGAAAACGCAATCATTGCCAAGAGGAGGATTAGAAATTTATTCATTTGGATGTGTCCTCCCTGGAATCCTGATTTTGGGTATGCTGGCTACCTATGCTTTCACAACGGCCGATTCCTAGCAAGCAGGGGTTCCAATAACGGTAGACATAGTTGATGCCGATATTCTTTTCAAGTCGGTCATCGTCGCGTTCTGTACCGGAGTTGGTCAGGTATTGCTTTCTGGTTAATAGGGCGTTAAGTGATAATGCCGGTGCAATGTGGTTCTTGTGGGAGTATTCAGCTTCCTGGAATACAGGAAGTGTGTAGTTAGCTCCGAACTGAACGGATTGTTCGTAGGTGGGGTTTACGCTCTGGTCCTTGGTATAGCCGAATACCAGACTCAAATTTTTTACCCAGCGGTCTAATGAAACCGGAATCTTGAAGTAGCTGGAATCCTTGTCGCTGGTGGTGGTGTTTTCAAACAGCATCACCTTCATGTCAATGTCGCCAATGTAGTCGCCGCCAAGAGTCTTGTTTGCCGTTGTTGAAATAACCTTGCCGATTGCCTTGCCTGCGATTCGGTTCCAGTCTGCGGATTCGCCGCCTTTGTCTGCAATACAGCCTAGGAGAACGTTGTAGTAAATTACCGCAGGGGATGATTCGATACCGCAATTCGAAGATGGCATGGGCTGGGGATTGGTAATTGTTCCCTGAATGTCCAAATTGATAGGACAGGTTTCGTTAACGCTTTCTGAATTTTCGTTACAATAGGGAAGATCCTGGCTACTGGTTACGTCGATAACGCCCTTTTGCCAGGGCACATCGTTCCAAGAAATTTGGAAGGAGTTCAAGTTGAATTCGTAGACTTCGTGGATGCCGATAAATCCGTTGTTCGTATTTGCAATGTCACCTCTGAGCAAGGGCCTTGTGGTATTGCCCAAAACCCAGATGTCCAAAGTAACGGGGAAGGTAGCGAACGGTGTCACGATACCAACAGAATCCCTTTGGGAATCGCTAATATGAAGTGAAAGATTGATTGGGCTTGCCGTAGAGAGCTTTTCTTCTTGAACTTCTTTTTTCTTTAACTTGGCGACGCCGTTGTTGAACATGGCGATGTATTTGTCAATGGCCGAAGGTGTAACTTCGATATCAAGATCGCGATAATAAACGAGTTTGTCTATAAGGATGTTTCCTGCGATGGTGTTGTTCTGAATCTGGCCCGCCTTGCTATGGGGGATAATGTAGGCAATGTCGCCTCTGGCTAATGCTTCAGCCTGTCCAATAACGTCATCGTTAAAATTGTAAGTGATCTTTGGAATGTCTGCGGTTATGGTGAGATTTTCGTCTCCATCTTCAAGGTGCCCGCTGATACCTTCCAGAACCAGCTTGTGCTGGTCCATCTCAATCGTGTAGCGGTCTGACCTAACGTCAATGGCATTAAGCTTTAGACTGTCGAGTTGGAATTTTAATGTAGCTTCGATAGTTTCGTTATTGCGATTGGTTGTCTTGGCGGAGGAAATGTCCAGTAGACCGTTTTCAATGCGTCCTCTTAAACTGATGGGGAAGGAAACGTTCATCTTGGGCGGGTTATATCGAGTGGAATCTGCGGTGATGTCTGCAGTAATTCCCTTGAATCCCTTGCGGATGTCTGCGGTAATGTCGACATGGAGGTCCGTGTTGGTGATTTCGCTGATAGTTCCGGGAATGTACCAGGAACCGTTTGCGTCAACGGTACCCTTGAACTTCAAGTCGTTGTCGATGAAGCCTTCCGACCATAAAGTGCCACCATTGTCACTTCCATGAGAGAAACTGAGGTGTCGCCTGTCGTCAAAAATATGATCGATGATTATCTGCGTGTTTCCTGTCCAACCACCACGGCCAATGTCCAGATAGGAATTTAGCTCGACCTTGTCTTTTTCTGCAAAGATGTTCAACTTCTTGATTCGGAGCAAATCTGGCGAGAGGTCGTTAAACTCGATATTGGAGAAGTCCAGGTTCCCCATAACGCCTGTATTCTGGTTGAACGACAATTGGCCCGAGAGCATACCGGAGGCGAAGGTGCTGTCGTTTAGTGGCTCTAGCAGGAGCGGAATACTGAAGTCATTTGAGGAAATACTTGCTTCGAGAACCTGGATGGGAAGGAAGGGAGTGGGCTTGAAATCCGGGTTCGAATCATTGGGCAATATGAATGAACCGTATGCGTTTACTTCATTCCTGTTGTAAATGCTATGGGCTCTGTCAATGAAAATCGTGTCCTTATTCTGTCTTGCGATTACGTCTGCAACCATGTTGTATTCGGCCACTTCGCCGTCAATGGTAACGTTGGCGAATCCAGTGGAGTCGTCGATATTCCAATGCCACATTCCGCTCACGCGGCCTCTAATTCGGTCTGATATGGACAAATCCGCAAAGGGTATTGTTGCAATGATGGCCTTGTCTGCGCTGACATCAATTGCGATAGAATCTCCGATGTCGATATAGGCGCTGGCCTTACCGCCATGTCGTTGAGTGATGTTCCATGAGGTGTGAGGACGTTCATGATTCCATTTTACGTCGCCATCGAAATCGAACGTTTCATTCGGGGTGTAGATGACACCCTTTGAAAAATCAATTCCCTTGGTGTCAAGATCCAGGGTGACTTGCATGGAATCGGCCGTCATGTGATAGGCGTAGGCAACGGTGTCGAACTTCGCCAGAATTCGGAGCTTGTGTCCGTCGCAGGTTCCGTAAAGTTGCGGTCTTCCGCCCAAGGTCAAGTTTCCGTGAGTCCAGTCCAGAGCCCAAGGTTCGTAAGGGGAGATGTCTCCGATGAATGTAATCATCAGGGAATCCCTCAAGTCGATTGTTCCATTGACGTAGGACCCCTGTCTTGTTTCCAGGGAGGCTCGGATGACCATGTCGTTTATGTCGGCGGAACGAATGTCTACGTCCATAGGCATCATCTGCGGTCCGTACAGGGCGCTCATGTTTTCGACCTTGCCTTCTACGTGTCCGTTAAGATTCGTGTCGAAATCTCCGGCAAGGTGGATGGAGCCGCCTTCGTCGTTTTGCAGAAGAATGTCTGCGTTAATCTTTTCCTGATTTCCCTGGACCTTGATTGTCACTCGTTCCGGTTCCAGCGGCCACAGGGCTCCGACTCGTGTGCGGATGGTGCTGTTGTAGAAGACCGTTTCCTTTCGGGTGTCTAAGGTTGCCTCGGCAACGACATCGATTTTACCGATTTCAGGAATCTCTTCGGGGAGCTTGAACGGCAACCATTCGGCGGGGTTCTTTACAGAAATGTTGGTCTTCGCCTTGATTCGGCTCATGTCCTTCTTGGGAACGTTTGCCTTGATCTGGACGGAATCCTTGCTTGTTTTTACGCTAGCCTCTAAAGTCAGCTTTGCCCCTGCGAAGTCCCCTTTCATCTTGACTGAGGCGGGGTTGCTTACGAAGTCTCCGTTGACTTGCCTGATTCCTACGTTGAGCGCGTATTCCCCGTTGTTCTGTACGCTGAGCCCCTTGGCGTTCCAGGACTTTCCGTCGGACAGCCTGATGTTTGCGTCCTCGATGTTGACTGAAACGTTTGCCGGGAATCTAAGGTTGTCGGGGAATGCAGGGTTGGTGGTATCTTTTGTCGCAGAAAGGGTGTCGCTTTGTGGAATGGCGATGAATGCATCCACATGGTCCATTTTCAGGCTTACCCCCCGGTTTTCTCCAAGAATGGTGATGTCCAGGTTAGGGTTTATGATTTTTACTTCGGTAGAGTCCGTCGAAATGAAAAGGGAATCGAAGGAATGCTCTAACAGGGACTGCGCGTTGTGGCCGTAGGGGGTAATCGTTACCCCGGAAAAAGTGTGTGGGGCGGAAAGGTAGCGTTCCACAAACGCATGAACAAACCAGACGCCAAGAGCGATGGCGCCTACTGCAGCAGTTGCAAAAAATGCTGTTCCAAAGAATGTCTGTTTGCGTTTTTTCAAACTGAGTCCAAGTATAGAAAATGCGATAATTCGTTGATGGTCAACAAGTTATGAAAACGGCTCGTAATTTGTACACAAGTGCTTTTTTGTGTAGTATTTTATTGTCGCTTTCCGATATCGGGCGCACACCTGTAATTTGAGCGGAAATTTTGCTTTTTTACCTATTATTATTACTATATTCAGTGCGCTATTATTGGGCTTTGGAGCCCGCCGGAAACAAGAGGTTACATGAAACTCCGCTTTGCCTTTTTTACTGTGAGTCTCCTAAATCTGTTTGCCTTGACTGGCTGCAACAGTGTGGGGGATAAGGATACCATTCTTGCTCGCATTGATAAGGAAGTCGTCTATCGAGAAGACCTTGTTCTCTTGATGAAAAATTCCATTTCCTCCAAGGAACCTTTGAACAAGCGTCTCTACGAAAATGTTTATGCGAAGGAAGCCGTCGTTTCCAAGGCTTTGACACAGTTCCCCGAGTTGAACAAGGAATGGGAAGAATTTCTCGGTTTGATTGAGCCCAAGCTGCTTGCTTCCGTCTATCAGCGTTTCTACCTGAATGAACGCCTTACTTATTCCGAACCGGAACTTCGTCATTTCTATGACGAACATCGCAGCCTGTTTGAAGAGGCGCCCCTTCCTGATTTTAGTGTCATTCAGGGAATTGTTGCCTGCGAATACTATATGTCTCATTCCAAGGAAGCCTTGAATGCTTACTTGAAAGAACACTTGATGGGCTCTACGTCCAGAGAAGATTCCATAACTTGGAAGACCAAGTTCGTTGAACTCCACCGTTCTGAACTCAAGGAACAGATTGCAAGGAACCTCGCCTCAGACCTTCATGTGACGTTCCATGAATTGCCTAAGCCGGAACCGAAGGCTTTCTACGAAAAGCATATGGATATGTTCATGACTGCCCCCGGTTATGAGCTGTATCATGTGCAGGGAACAGATTCCGTTGCCCTGGCAGCCCTGTTTAACGAAACCACTGACCTTGAAAATTTCAAGAAAATCGCTTCCACAAAGAGTGCAAATAAAGCTACCGCCAAGGAAGGCGGCTTTGTCGGCTACGTCAAGGACGGCTTTGCCATGCCGTACGGTATTGGCATGGTTTCTGGTTTGAGTGCCGCCTTGAATGGCAAGGATGCAGGCTTTGTATCGCCTGTAATCAAGGGCGATGTCGGTAATGCCTACCACGTATTCTATCTGTCTTCCCTGGTTCAGCCGAAACAAAAGACTTTTGATCGCGTTGAAGCCTCTATCAAGCAGGGGTTGGCTAGCGGAGAATTCTTTGATGTGGATTCTTCCTATGTTCTCCTGTCTGAAAATGGTGAAACTTTGCTGACTGAAGGGGAACTGAAGCGTATTTGCAAAAGGGATTTCATGGCCGAGGTCAATGCTAGCAACCATCAGCGCTTGTTTAGCATGGTTGTAGAAAGACTGCTGTTCAGCAAGGCTGCCCTGAATTTGAAACTGGATAAAACCTGGGAATACCGCGCCTTGGTGCGTGCAGCCCGTCGAAATTTCATCTTCGATAACTACTTCTTTAAGAAACGTCAGAACGTAGAAGTTAGCGAAGATTCCCTGAAGGCTTTCTACGAACGTTATGGAAGCCCCGTGCATCAGGAATATTCCTTTGAACAGGGACGCAGTGAGGTTCGTGCCGCAGCAATGTTCCCGATGAATATCCTTAGGCACGAATATTTCCTGAGTAAAAAATCTAGCTACTTTAAACTTGATTTCAAACAAACTCTTCCGGTCCTCTTCAGACAGAACTGGAGGATGCAGAGCGATATGAGTGAAGCCCGCTTTGCTGCTGAAAGTTACCAGTCTGCTGTGCTTCACTTCTACGATAGCAGTATCCAGGAATGGGAGCCTACGATCTTGGCTGATCGACTGGTGGCCAACGCTGATTCCTTGCGTAAGGAAGGCTTGAATGATGAAGCCCTGGAAGCCTATCGCAATTTGATTTTTGCCTATGGCGAAAACGATTCTCTTGTGAAGTTGGCTATCTACGAAAGCGCTCAAATTTATAACGAGACAGGCCGCTTTGAAGAAGCTGAAGCGGAGTATCAGGCTTGCTACGAAATCTTCCCCGATAGCCCTGAAGCGGAAAAGTCCTTGTTCAGCCGCGGTTTTATCTTGAGCGAGAATCTCAATAAGAACGATGAGGCTCTCCAGGTCCTCAAGACTTTCCAACAGAAATATCCGAACAGCGAACTGAAGGAGTCGGTGGACTGGCTGGTGCAGAACATTGAATCAGACGGAAAACTTGCCGACGACCTGCTCAAGAAGATCAGCGCCGAAGAATAAAGAGTTATATTTAACGCACTCACAATAAAAGGTGGTATACCCTATGGAAATGACATTCGCTATGATCAAGCCCAACGCCGTGAAGAGCGGCCTGATTGGTCAAATTATTGCCCGTTACGAAGCTGCAGGCCTCTCCGTCTGCGCTATCAAGATGCATCAGATGACTTCTGCTGACGCTCGCGGTTTCTATGCCGAACACGTCGAGAAGCCCTTCTTCCCGGAACTGGAAGCCTACATGACTAAGGGTCCTTCCGTGATGCTCGCTCTGGGTGGTGAAAATGCCATTGCCAAGGTTCGCGCAATCAACGGTGCAACCAATCCGGCTAAGGCAGAACCGGGTACCCTCCGCTACGACTTTGCTCCTTCCATGACCGAAAATGTTGTCCACAGCTCCGACAGTCCTGCATCCGCAGAACGCGAACTGGACTTCTGGTTCAAGAAGGAAGACCGCTACGCCTACGAAGCTGCAAGCAAGAAGGCTTGCTGCATCCTCTAATGGCAGTTTAAGGTCTGCTAGAATTACAAACAAAAAAAAGACCCCTCTCAAGGAGACACAAAACAATGCAATGGATCATCAAGTACCTTACCTCTTCCATTGGTAAGAAACAGATCATGGGATGCTCTGGTGCGTTCCTCGCTCTGTTCATCCTCGTTCACATGTGCGGCAACCTCCAGTTGCTGAACTTTGATCAGTCTGCAGCACAGGCATCCTACAATGCCTATACTGAATTCCTGACCAGCTTCAACCCGCTCCACTTCCCGGTAAAGTTGATTTACCTCATGGAACTGGGCATGGTTGCTGCATTCGGTCTCCATATCGGTCTCGGCGTTTTGCTGAAGCTCGAAAACAAGAAGGCTCGTGGCGCTGTGGGTTACGAAGTCAACGCTCGCAAGGGTAACAAGTCCTTCGCTACCTTCACCATGATCTGGACCGGCCTTATCATTCTCGGCTTTGGCATCCAGCATCTCGCTAACCTCAAGTTCGGTGCTCACTACCTGTACCAGAACGCTGCCGGCGAAATCGTCCGCGACATGTGGCTCACCACCATCGACATGTTTGCTAACCCGGTTTGGACCGTGTTCTACCTGGTTGCCATGCTCGTTATCGGCATCCACCTGTTCCATGCCATTTCTTCTGCTTTCCAGACTCTCGGCCTTGCTCACCAGAAGTGGACTCCGGTTATCGAAGTTATCGGCATTGCATACAGCATCGTGATTGCAATCGGCTTTGCTGTTGAAGCTGCATTCTCCTGCTACATCGCTCATCAGCCGGAAACCGAAGCTCTCCGCGCCAAGTCTCATGAACTCCAGCAGCAGCTGGAACAGAAGAAGGCCGCTCCCGAAGCTAAGACTTCTTTCGTCGTTCCCTCTGTCGGCATCATTTCCACCAACGTTTAATGGAGACCATAACTAATGATTCTCGATTCTAAAATTCCTGGTGGTTCCATTGAAGAAAAGTGGACCAAGCATAAGTTTGAACTGAAGCTCGTGAACCCCGCTAACAAGCGTAAGTTCACCGTTCTCGTGGTGGGTACCGGTCTTGCTGGTGCTTCCGCTGCAGCTTCTCTCGCAGAACTGGGCTACAATGTGAAGTCCTTCTGCATTCAGGACTCTCCCCGTCGTGCTCACTCCATTGCTGCCCAGGGTGGTATCAATGCTGCTAAGAGCTATAAGAACGATGGTGACTCTGTCTATCGTCTTTTCTACGATACCGTTAAGGGCGGTGACTTCCGCGCTCGTGAAGCCAACGTTCATCGTCTTGCCGAAAACTCCAACCTGATCATCGACCAGTGCGTCGCTCAGGGTGTTCCCTTCGGCCGTGAATACGGTGGCCTCCTGGACAACCGTTCCTTCGGTGGTACCCAGGTTTCTCGTACCTTCTACGCTCGCGGTCAGACCGGTCAGCAGCTCCTCCTCGGTGCATACCAGGCTCTCATGCGCCAGGTTGCAGCAGGCAAGGTAACTCTCCTTCCTCGTCGCGAAATGATGGACCTCGTGGTTGTCGATGGCAAGGCTCGCGGTATCATCGTTCGTAACCTCGTGACTGGCGAACTGGAAAGCCACGTTGGCGACGCAGTCTGCCTTTGCACCGGTGGTTACGGTAACGTCTACTACCTGTCCACCAACGCTCAGGGTTCTAACGTCACTGCAGCATTCCGCGCTTACAAGAAGGGTGCCGCATTTGCTAACCCCTGCTACACTCAGATTCACCCGACCTGCTTGCCCCGTCATGGAGACCTGCAGTCCAAGCTGACTCTGATGTCTGAATCTCTCCGTAACGATGGCCGTATTTGGGTTCCCCGTAAGGCTGGCGACAAGCGTTCTCCGGACCAGATTCCTGAAGAAGATCGTTACTACTACCTCGAAGAAAAGTACCCCAGCTTCGGTAACCTCGTTCCTCGTGACGTGGCTTCCCGTAACGCTAAGCAGGTTTGCGACGCCGGTCTCGGCGTAGGCAACACCGGCCTCGCAGTTTACCTGGACTTCGCAGACGCTATCAAGCGCATGGGCGTTGCAGGCGTTTCTGCTAAGTATGGTAACCTCTTCCAGATGTACGAAAAGATCGTTGACGAAGACCCGTACAAGGTTCCGATGCGCATCTTCCCGGCAATCCACTACACCATGGGTGGTCTGTGGGTTGACTACGATTTGATGTCCACCATCCCGGGCTGCTTCGTTCTCGGTGAAGCAAACTTCTCTGACCACGGTGCTAACCGTCTCGGCGCTTCTGCTCTTATGCAGGGCCTCTCCGATGGTTACTTCGTGATTCCGTTCACCATCGGTGGCTACTTCGCAGGCACCAAGCTGGAAAAGGTTTCCGAATCTGATCCTGCTTTCGAAGACTGCAAGAAGCAGACCGCAGAAAAGATTTCCAAGCTCCTTTCCATCAAGGGTCACCGCACTGTTAACGATATCCATCGTCAGCTCGGTAACATCATGTGGGAATACGTTGGTATGGCCCGTAACAAGGCTGGCCTCGAAAAGGCTCTCCAGGAAATCCCCGCACTCCGCGAAGAATTCTACGAAAACGTCAACGTCGTCGGTTCCGAAGGTTCCTTCAACCAGAACCTGGAACGCGCTGGCCGTCTGGCTGACTTCCTTGAATTCGCAGAAGTCCTCACTCTCGACGCCCTCCACCGTGAAGAATCTTGCGGCGGTCACTTCCGTGAAGAAAGCCAGACCGAAGAAGGCGAAGCAAAGCGTGACGACGAACACTTCTGCTACGTCGGTGCTTGGGAATTCAAGGGCGATGGCGAAAAGCCCGAACTCCACAAGGAACCTCTCACATTCGATAACGTCCACCTCGTTACTAGGAGCTACAAATAATGAGCCACGGCAATATGAATTTGACTTTGAAGATTTGGCGTCAGAAGGACTCCAAGACCAAGGGACAGTTCGAAACTGTCAAGATCAGCGACATTTCTCCCGACATGTCCTTCCTGGAAATGCTGGACATTGTCAACGAAGAACAGATGAAGCAGGGCAAGGAAGGCTTTGCTTTCGACCACGACTGCCGCGAAGGCATTTGCGGTATGTGCTCTCTGGTCATCAACGGTATGCCCCATGGTCCCGACCACGGCATCACCACTTGCCAGCTGCACATGCGTAAGTTCAAGGATGGCGATACCATCGTGATCGAACCGTGGCGCGCTGCCGCATTCCCGGTTATCCGTGACTGCGCTGTGGACCGTTCCGCATTCGACCGCATCATCGCTGCTGGCGGCTACGTTTCCGTCAACACCGGTGCCGCTCCCGAAGCTTCCGTGATTCCCGTTCCCAAGGCTGATGCAGACCGCGCCTTCGACGCTGCTGCTTGCGTTGGTTGCGGTGCTTGCGTTGCTGCATGTAAGAACGCTTCCGCTATGCTCTTCGTCTCTGCCAAGGTTTCTCACCTCAGCTTCTTGCCCCAGGGCAAGGTCGAAGCCAAGAAGCGCGTGCTCGCTATGGTGGCACAGATGGACAAGGAAGGCTTTGGTAACTGCACCAACCTTTACGAATGCCAGGCTGCTTGCCCGAAGGGTATCACCGTGGATTACATCGCCAAGATGAACCGCGAATACCTCATGGCAACCGCTACCTACGCTGAAAAGGTGTACGGCAAGGATTAATGAGGCGTGAGGTCGCTCATGCCCTAGGCATTCTCCCCATAGGGGATAACTCGACTAAGACAACAAGTTGTCAAGTCTCGTATAGCTTGAGGTATGAGGTCGGCCTTTCAGGCCTTTGAGCATGTCATCCTGAGCGAAGAGGCGTAGCCTCGGAGTCGAAGGATCCAGACCAGCATTACAAAAAAAGGACTGCAGCGATGCGGCCCTTTTTGTATATGGTGGGGGAGGACAACCTCATAAGGCGAATGCAGCGACCGGTTTCCTTTGGTAGGGAAATTATATCGAAGTATCATTTTTTTGCGATTTTGCAGGACTTCCAACCACACTTTGTTGTCGCTTTTCGGGGCTTTTGCCCCCTTACCACCAGAGTTTCAGGCGAAGGTAGTCGATTGCCTGGTGTGAAAGAATCCACCAGAGCGTGCGCTTGCCCGCGAAAATCTTCGCGATACCTGTCATGCCGGGGCGGAACCATGCCGGAGTCTGGTAGACGAACTCGCCGCGCACGGCGAAGGTGTTCTCCTGTTCCTTTACCTCTGCGGTGGGGCTGATGTGTTGCGTCTCGAACCGGTAAACGTATTCGGGGCGGCTCTTGATGGCGAGCAGGCCCTGGGTTCCGAGTTTTACGTTGCGCAGTTCCTGTTCGGGCACATTTATCTCGACATAGATGTTCTCGATGGATGCCATCTGGAACAGTTCCGTTCCCTGGTTTACCGGGGCACCGATGCGTTTTTGCAGGTCACCTTCGATAATGACGGCGCTGTCGGCGGTGACGGCGACCACGGCCATGGAGAGCCTGTAACGTACTGTCTTGAGCTTTGCTTGGGTTTGCGCGAGGCGCGCTTGGTGAATTCGCATTTCGGCAAGCTGGTGGGCCGCCTGGGCTTTTTGTATTTCGCGCCGGGAGTCCTGTTCCTGCGCCATGAGGTCGGCTTCTTCAAGCTTGAGCTCTGTCTGGTTTAGTCGGAGTAATGGGGCTCCCTTGTAAACGACGTCGCCGGGCTTTACAAAAACGGTATCGATGTATCCGTCGAAGGGGGCTGTCGTATAGATTATTTTGTCTGTTTTCAGGATTGCCGGAGCGCTAACCCTGTAAGGGATTGGGTAAAGCGTCGCGAATAGAACCAGCGCTATTGCAAGTATCCCGAATAGCTTTGCCCACGTGTGTTCGATTCCCAAAAGCTTGGAGAGTATTTTCCGAAGTTTTTTTACCATGCGGAGTCCGAACCAGCAGCTTTTGTTGTAAAGTTCTTCAAGTCTTGCTGCGCACAGTGACGATGTCAGGTAAATTTGTTCAGAATTCAAGTCGTCGAAAGGTTGCGAATTTCGTTCGCAGCAGATGATTCCGATGATTTCGTCGCCATTGTGGATTGGTACGGTGAGTATGTACTTTGTGTGGTATTTGGTGCTGTACAGTTCGTGCTCGCGAATCGAAAGAACGTTCTTTTCGGGGGCGGGGTAGACGATGGCTGCGTCTTGCTCGTAGGCTTCTTCCATGATGCCTTCCAAGTCTCGCACCACCTGCATTTTTTTCTCGAAATGGTCGGTGTGGCTCAGAGCCTTTAGCACAACGTAATCGTGCTTGACCCATCCGAGGCTCACCCTTTCGGCGTTGTATTTGTCGCAGAGCCCGCTGACCAGGGACAACGTCGCCGTTTTGAATTTGTCGCACGCAAGTACGTTTTGGGTGACGTCGAATACTTGGGTCATTTGGTTGATTTTTGCGTTGGAACTGCTGAGCGCCCCTTGCATCGCCTGGAGCAGTTTGTTGGCGTCCAAATTTGTGTTGGAATTATTCATGCAGCAGCTCCTTGCGTAGGGCGGGCTTGCCCTGATCCCAAGTTTCTAGGCCGTTTTCGCGCAACAGCTCTCCTTTCGCGATGAGGAGCTTTACGTCGATAAGGTGCAAATCGCGTGTATTCTCGAGGTGGCGCTGTTCCGCCTTGCGGAGGTCCTCTTCCATGTCGAAAATGATGTGGTAGTTGCTTTTGCCGAGTTCCATTTTTTTGAATTCTTCTTGCAGTTCCGTTTCGTGGTAGTTGACGGCGATTTCGCTGAATTTCCATTGCTCGCGTATTTCGATGGACCTTTTCTGCAGAATGCTGAATTCCTCTAAAAGTTTGTTCTGAATGAGCGCGAGGCGTGTACGTGCGGCTCTCACGTTTACCTTCTGTGCGGCAATCTGGTGACGTTCATTGATGTTTGCGAACAGTGGAATGTCTATTTCGATTCCTCCGGCAAGCACTGTTTGACGGTTTTCGGGGTGCTTGAAGTTGCGAATAGCCGTTCTTGCTTCCTTGTCGCGGCTGCGTATCCCGTAATTCCCGATAATGTCGAGCGTCGGGAGCGATTTTGTGCGATGTAGCTTCAATTCCTCTTCGCGCAGGTCGAGTTCCGCCTGCTGCTGCATGTAGGCGGGATGAAGGCGGTAGATGGAATCTTCGGCGTCAACTGGTTTTACCTGGATAGACGTGTCGATGTCGCTAGGGAGGCTTATGGCGATGGGGCGCGGATCCTGGATGATTTCGCTTGCAGATATCGCAAGTAGCAGGTTGAGCCTTGCGCTTCGCAATTGATTCATTGCCGTGAGGCGTCCGCTCTCGCGGTCGGAATACTCGGCGACGGCCTTCTGCTTGTCAAGGACCGAGAGTATGCCCAACTGCTGCCTTTTTTCTGCGTCGTCCGCGATTTGTTTTGCGACTTGTGACGACTTCGTGGCGAATTGCAGGGTTTGCTCTGCGTAAAAGTAGTTCCAGTAGGCATCGTAGAACTTGTCCAAAACGTCGCTGAGCGTGTTGCGGTATTTCTGGTAGGCGATTTCCTGTTGCAGGTAGGCTTCGCGGAGCTGCGCAGTGGGCGAAAAGTAGAGCAGGCCGTCTTTCAGCACGTGTTGGCGGAGTTCGCCGCCAAAGTAAAGTTCCGAGGTGTATTCGCTATGGGTGTAGGTCGCCTGGTTGAAGCCCACGCTGTATTCCGTAGCCGAGGGTAGCTTCCCTTGTATCCCGATTTTGTACTCGTCCTTGGTTTCCGTGAACAGGGCGCTCGGCCTGTTGCCTCTTTCCTTGCTTGCACGGCCGTTTAAGTGCGGCTCGAAATCCCCGTAGGCCCCTTTTGTCATCTCGGCTTGCGCAATCCAGTTGTATTTTGCTTCTTGTACATCGGTGTTGTTGTCGATAAGAATCTTGAGCGCCGTTTCCAAGTTGAGCCTGAGCGAGTCTTCGGTTGCAAAGGAACTGGCGACCGAAAAAATCAATATGAAAGCGAATAGCGTCAAATGTGCAGAAAGTTTGTGCATTATTGCAATATGATTTTGCCGGTGACGCCGGGTTCTATGGAGTGGTTTGAATTGTCGAAGATGACCTTGACTGTTCGTAGCAGGCTGGCCTTGTCGACGACGGGCGAGATGAATTCAATGGTTCCCATTTTGTTCCGATTTTTCGCGGAGCCGTTCAGTTGAAGATTGACGCTTTGGCCGATTTTCAGCTTGTTCGTCTTGTTGACAATGATGTAGGCTGTCATGCGGCATGTGCGCACGTCCGCGATTTCGATGACGGATTCGAGGGCTTCGACGCTTTCGCTCCTGTTCTTCGATATGGAAACTATTTCTCCATCGAAGGGGGCGATTAGGTACTGCTTGAGCAGCTGTGCGCGTGCCATGCGGTGCTCGAGGGAATCCTTGGACTTGGATACCTTTGCGGCTTCCCATTCGGCTTTCGCTACATTGAAGTTCATTTCCTTTTCCCAGAGCTGTTCGGCGCTTATGGAATTCGAAGTCTCGAACAACTTTTTCGTGGCTTCCAAGTCCTTTTCGTACGCGTCCATTTTCGCCTTCGCCGAGACAACACTCGAGAGGTCCTCGGCGGTGATTTTCGTGATGCGTGAACGCAGTTCCTCTTCGGTCTTTATGAGGTTCATCAAGGTGTCGCCCTTGTGGACGAACTCGCCTTCTTTTACCCAGATGCTGTCGATTTTCCCGGATACGGTAAAGCCCATACTGGCTTGCGCGAGCGGTTCCGTGATACCGTCGAAGCTTGCGGCTAGTGCAGAGCTTGCGCAAAAAGCGAATACGGCGGTGCAGAAAAACAGTATTTTGAACAACTTATTCATTTTTTGTGGTGCTTGAGCTCGACAAGGGAATCTCGAGTTCCGTGTACAATGTGAACTTTTCGAGATAAGTCTCGTCGGTTGCGTAGACGGTGAGGTTTACGCCGACGGAGTCGCCGTTTTGGGTGGACTCGTTGATGGCGTTCGGGAGCATTGTTATGAACAGCGTGTCGCCCTTGACCTTTGCGTTTGCGTTCTTGTTGGCGCCATGGCCGTACAGGGTGTACTTTGCGTTGCTCGCCTTGCTCCATTGTATCCTGTCGGTGTTCGTGGAAAGAGCCTTCGAGAATTTGACCCAGATGGTGTCTTCGGCGGAGAAGCTTGCCTTGTAGCCCTTGTTGCTTGGCCATGCGTTGCTTGTGACCGCGTAGAGTCCGCGCCCTGTCACGAAGGCGGAATCGCCGGTGAGCTCGTACGATATGCGGTCGCCGGACTTTTTGCCGTATACTGCGATGCTCACGCTGATGCTCGCTTCCGAGGGGAACGAACGATCGTGCTTGAGGAACAGGGTGTCTTTTTTCACTGTCGGGGTGACGTAGAATACGTCTGAACCGGCCTTCACCGAGACGGAAAGGTTCGCGCTGCTAAGTTCCTCTTCGAAAACGAAGAACGGCGTAATCAGGGGGGAGACGTCCCTATAGCCCATGAGCGACTTGTCGACGACATTTGACGCCTTGATTTTTTGCTTTTCGGGAACCTGGATTTCTGTGTAAAGGGAGAAATTCTTGAGGACAAGGCCGCTCTTGCCGTACGCGGTGATGTTCATGCCGATGGTATCTCCCTGCACGCGGGAGTCGAGGATGCGATCCATCAGTTTGACGAAAAGAGTGTCCTTTTTGACCCAGGCGTCTGCGTTCTTGCCGTAGCTGTGCGCGTAGATGGTGCGCGTGGCGCCGCTGGCGAAACTCCACTGAATCTTGTCGGCGCTCAAGACGAGGTCCTCGCTGAACTTGACCCAGATTGTGTCGCTCGTGCCGAAGGAGGACGTGTATTTTTCGTTGCTGGGCCATGCGTTGCTTGTTATGGCGTAGAGGCCTCTGCCCGTTGTAAATGCGGAATCCCCGTTGAAGGCGAGATTGTAGCGCTCGCCCGACTCCTTGCCGTATGCGGTGATGCTCACGGAATACCTGGTTTCTGCGTCGAAGGCGCTATCGGGGTGGGCCAGGAACAGCGTGTCGCCTTTGATGACCGGCTCTACGTAGAAGTTTGCCGAATCGCTCCTTACGTTGACCGACAAGTTCTTGGACGTAATCTTTTCGTTGAATACGTAGTACGGGACAATCAGGGGGGAGAGCTCCCCGTACCCCATGTAGTTCTTGTCCATCACGTTAGAGGCCTTGATGTCGTTTTGCTTTTTGACAAGGGTGTCCTGCTGGAGGTACGTGCGTCCCAGATCGATGGCGCCGTTCGGCTTGAGGCGTGGAAGGATTTTGTCTGTAGCGGTGTAGCGCAACCCGTTGTATGTGACGGGGGTTATTTTGAGGACGAGCCCGGAATCTGCGGGCAAGTTCTTGAACGTGAACTTCCCGAGTGAATCGGACGAGCCGTCGAAGGATTCGGGGAACAGGTTCACGTAATCTTCGCTCTGGTGGACGATGGATATGGAGGCCCCCTTTATCGGGACGGCTTTCCCGGAACTGGCTTCGTTTATGTAGAGTTCTCCATTGAGGGCCGCATTGAGGGGAGAAAGCCTTATCACCATGGATGACGTGGCGACGACCCCCTCCATGTGCGAGGATTCGCTGGTCGAGTTGACCGTTTCGACGTGCGGTGCGTAGTACAAGGTGTCCTTTTTTTGAATTTCCCTGTGCGTGAAGGTGAAGGTTCGCGAACCGTACGGCAAATCGTCGATGAAAAAGTTGCCGGCCTCGTCGGTTTCCGTGGATTTGAGATCTCCGGAGGCGTTTTGGTATGAAATCTTTACCCCACAAAGAGTTGCGTTATTCGAGGCGTCGACGACAGAGCCGGAAAAACTCCATTTTGAGTATTCGCTGTCTTCGGAATTTGTTGGAGAGCAGCCGATGACACATGCTGCAATGACGCACATTGCAAAGGAGAAAGCCTGTTTGACTTGCATAAAGATACCGTTGTATAGAAAATGGGCACAAAAATAAAAATAAACACGGAAAATACAAGAAGAAAAAAAATTACTTTTGTAAAAAGAACGCAAATAAAGTTAAAATAAGTTTTTTTTTATAGTTTGTTGTTGTTACATTTGGCGTGTTATTTTATTTGGAGCTATTCTCATGAACGAAAAAAAAGAAAATAAAGCGGCCAACTCCCTTCCAGAAGTAGTCTGGAACGACGGCAACATGAAAAGCCTTTACGTGAACGCAACGAACGTCGTGGGCGGCCGTGAAGAAATCATGATGCTTCTGGGCTTGAATCAGGCCTGGAACATGAACCAGGGCAAGGTGAACGTGGAAATAGCCGAGCGCGTGGTGATGACCCCGTACACGGCCAAGCGCCTCGCCATCATGCTTGGGGCCACCTTGAATGCCTACGAAGCGAAATTCGGAAAGATTGACATCGGCATGCAGGCTGCCGCCCCTGCCGAAAAGCCGAAGAAGGCTTAATTGATTCAAGACAAGCGAAGC